>JAZQER010000046.1:0-22284 GCA_045539095.1 Acutalibacteraceae bacterium
TGTGTATGTCCGTCTATAATGAAGTATGTGGTTTATTACTAAATCCACGAAAAGTATAACCTCACATACTAAACTGGGAACTTTATATTAAAAAACGATACCTCATAAACAACATAAGTTTTATGTTAGCTCGTAGCAGTCCTACAGCCGTAAGGCAATACGAGCTTTTTGTGTGCTTTAGGCACCCTCTCGATGTTATACATAATTTTAGTTATCTATAATTAAAGACACTTTCGAAAGCCGAAAGTGTCTTTTGAGGTTGTATGATTATAGTTTTTAGAAGAAGAACGACGGTATAAGATATGTGATAAGTGACATTATCGTTCCGGCGCCGATTACACCAAGAGTAATTATCCAGATTGCGCGGGTGAATTTAACATTGAGTGCATTGGCGACAAGAGCTCCTGTCCAAGCGCCTGTACCTGGAAGAGGTATTGCAACAAACATAAAGAGACCGAGCGCGCTGGCAGTGTCGACCTTTGCGCTCTTCTTCTGCGCTCGCTCATCAAGCTTTGTCACTATTTTGCGAAGCCAAAGGAAATTCGTGCGCTTTATAAAATCGAATATCTTTCTTATAAATAACAGTACAAACGGAATGGGAAGAATGTTTCCGATAACACATATCGGAAAGGCAACTATCCAGTCTACTCCTAAAAGGCTTGCCGCGATGAGACCGCCGCGAAGCTCCAAAACGGGGAGCAGTGAAACTATAAATATTATTACCTCTGCGGGTATCGTAGATTTAAAGAAATTGGTTATAGATTCTACTATTTGGTCCATTTAAACACCTCTTGGAGTATTTTTGATATGTCGTTAGGGAGCTCACCTTCAATTATAGGAAGATATACGAAATAATATGCAAGGACTCCAAAACATACTAAAAGAAGTATTGTTATAACTAATAAAGTAATGTTTGTGCCTTTATTACGACGGGTCAGTCTTCGGTCAACCCTTGGCTCTTGCTCTACGGATGTATTGGTGTCTTCATCAACATCAGATAACATAGCAACAAAGCCTTCGCTGCTGCTTCTGATAACAGTATCATCATCAGATGACACAGTGTCTGCGTTTTCGTCAGCCGGCTCTTCTAAAGCTATGTTGATGTCTTGGTTGACTGAGTTTTCGACAGGCTTATCTACTTCTATCAAGGCAGCTTCTAAACCAACGGCTTCATCGGTTGACGCCTCATTACCTTCGGCGATGCCGTCATTTTCTGTTGCTGCGCCATCGGTGTGGGCTTCGTGATCAGACAACTCCATAACCATTGGCGCAAATTCTTGACGGGCAGAGTTTAAAATATTTGATTGATCAATTATCGGGTTGTGCTCATTCTCATGGCGCAAGCGTTCGTTATACGCCTCAACCTGATTGATGTCAAATATATACTGATGTATATACGAACGCATAATCTCGTGACGAAGAGGGCGGTCGGAGGTTACGATAATTATTGATTGCTTTCCGCACTCAACAATGCAACCGCCGTACTGTCCCGATTTTGTAACGAGGGGAAGACAACCGTGGGGAGCCTTTATATTATCACCCGATTTTATTGAATGAGCCATTTTATCAACGGGTTCATATTTGTAGCCAATAGCTGAGCTGACGATCTCAACGCCATTTTTCTCACCGATAAGATCAGTTACGAGTATAATAACGCGGCTGCGTGAAACATCGCGCGCGAGGGTATTTATAAGGGACTTTTGATTATCAACCTTTTCTTTAAATATCCTCATACGGCAGCAACCGTTAAGATTGAATTCCAGCTCAAAGTCGCTAGAGGTCTTGTAATAAATAATGTCTACCTTTAAGTTTGAAATCATTTTAAAAACCTCCCTTTAAGATATGATGTCAGATGTTAATGTATCATTTGTGTTATTGGGCGCGCTTGATTGTGTAGTTTCGCTAGAAGACGATGATTCGCTAGAAGACGATGATTCGCTAGAAGAGGGTGATTCGCTAGAAGAGGGTGATTCGCTAGAAGACGGCGTCTCACTCGACGAAGTAGGCTTGCTTGA
The DNA here is from genome assembly GCA_045539095.1 of Acutalibacteraceae bacterium. Lineage (GTDB taxonomy): Bacteria > Bacillota > Clostridia > Oscillospirales > Acutalibacteraceae > SFWF01. Next base: position 2,016 of record JAZQER010000046.1, read on the forward strand.
CTGAGACTGAGTCGACGAAGTAGGGGTAGACGAGGCTGCAGAGCTTGTAGGACGACCCGGAGATGGAGCTTGATTTTTTGAAGAGGAATTACCTGTAGACTCATCTGAAGAGAGCGCATCGTCAGAGGAAGTGATATCACTTGACTGCGAAACATCACTGGAAGTTGGAAGTTCCTCTACGGATGAGTTATCGTCCTTTGAGTAGCCCGACAGCTTTTTCTTATCATACCAAGCCTGAGGGTATCTCGGATTAGGATTTAAAACCGCTGAAGAGGTATTGACGTTGGGGTTTTCGTCTTGCCTTGTCATTCTAGCCATAATTACCAATCTTGCGTTAGGGAAGTCGTTTATACAAGTGACGAGGGTTATTATCTGATCGTTAGACAAAACGTCAACCGTTGTGTTTATTATAGAACGCTCTCGAGCCTCCGCAATCCACGAAAGGAAAGCTTCCTGAGTTTCGAAGGTGGGTGTAGTGAAGTTATAAAGATAACCGTTGTCGTCAGCCGCAGTAGCATTCATTATCATTACCGAGAATATCTTATAGGTATTCTGTTCAGATAGCTTGGTAACGGTAAAGGTCGGATTAGCTCTGTAAAAGTTTAGATTTTTATATTTTTTAAGGGTACCGAACATTGAACCGTCTTTCATTTCGTGGCCATAAACAGTTATATTCTGGGTTGGGTTATCTTTGCTTACCGAGCATCTGTAATCGAAGAAGAGAGCGCCGTAACGGCTCTTTTCCTTATTCATATTATGAGTAAGGTAATAGTCGTTGTCGGTGGTCTGATAAATGGGATTGTCAACCAAAGTACCGGGAATGGTTATCCAACCGCGTATATCTTCATTTTTTTCTATAAATGGTTCAAATGCTGTAAAGGCGTTCTCTTCATTTTTCTCACCGTCAAAATTCCAATCTGCCTGAGCCTTAGCGATAATATCACGCTGTTGGTTATCGGCGGTAAGCTGGCTGAAAATAACAGTTGCGGAAACTATAAGAACTATAAGAGAAACCAGAAATCCACATTTGAGGAGCACAGCTTTAAGCCTGTCTTTAGGCATAGGGATAATCGAACGGAAGAAGTTCAGTATTCCCACGCCGATATTGCGAAGCCACAGAGAAAAAGCGTTATTGTTTGCAAATGCGTATTCGTCCTTGTTTTCTTCCATAAAGCCTTCATCATCAATTATACGGTCAAATACTATACCGAAATCATCATCAATATCGCTCGCAAATGTCTCGATATTCTCTTGCTCCGAAGAAGGCGCGGTTATATCGACTGCAGCATTGTCGGTATAATTTATCATACCGGAGATAGCCTTAGGATATGACAGAGCATAGCTTCTTATAAGGTCAAAAGCCTCTGCCACAGCCAGCTCTCTTATCTGGTCGCGTCCGAGCGCAGGATCCAGCTCAAGCTCTTTTACTATATAATTAGATGAATCGGCAATGGCAACGAAAACAGTTCCGACCTTCTTTCCTTCGGAGGGCTCGGGGCCTGCATTGCCTGTTATTCCTATACCTATAGAGGCTCCGCTTATACTGCGAACATTTTTCGCCATATACATAGCCGTTTCTCGGCTTATGGCGCTGTATGTGTCAATAACGGACTCAGGAATATTCAGTACATCTATCTTTATTCTGTTGGAATATGCCGAAATTCCATATTCAAATACTTTAGAGGAGCCGCTAACCTCTGTAAGCAGCTCTGATACCATACCGCCCGTGCACGATTCTGCAGTAGCAACGGTAAGAGATTTGTTACGAAGGGCGTTTACAACCTCAAATTGAATACCCTGAGAGTCGACTGCGTAAGCGGAATTCCCAAGGCAGTCGTTTACAGCCGCAACGGCTTTTGAACAGAGCGACTCGGCTTCATTGCGTGAGGTTGAAACGACCGATATTTTAACATCGTAACCAATTTTGCGTTTTGTAACAGACAAGGTGAATTTATCGCGTTTGGAAACAGCTTTTAGCTTTTGCTCAAGCTCATCGGCGGTAAGACCCATAACGTTTACGGTTTGCTGGGCTGTTATGCCGTTCAAGTTAATGGTTGGGGCAACAAAATTTTCAAACATATGGATAAGCTCTCCGTCGCCCGAGGGCAAAAGCAGTATTTTTTTACCGTCGTAATATACCGCCGTACCACAGCAAAGTCCAAGCTCGTTTTTAAATATTTCGGCATTCTGAAGAGATATAGCCGCCGCAAAATGTTCGGCGTCAGGCGTAATGCCGATACCTGAGCAGTATTCCTTTACCGATTGCAGGGCGTCGTCGCTCGTTACAAGCGGAATACCTGTAATAAGGGCGGCGGCGTTCTTAGCCACAGCGTTTGTTTTAGAATCAATCCCACCGAGGACTATTATCAGTTCGCTTCGGTTTAAGGCTTGCGAAATTAGACGGCGAAGCTCCTCCAAGAAAGGGGAGCAAACCGTCTCGAATACGGTGCGGTGTCCAAGCTCAAAAAGTTTTTTAGAAACGTAGGAAGAAACAAAGCTTGAATTCTCTTCGGGATACTGCTCTGTTGCAACATAGATAATTTCTGCGTTCATTTTCCACTCCGTTAATAAATCAAATCGTATTTAACATCCGCGATAGCCCGTTCTATCAGAGCCTCTATATCGAGCTTCTTTTCGGCTATCTCACAGAGCTCTACCGTCGGTTTTGTTTTGGGATGCTTTGGTGTGAAGACCGTACAACAGTCTTCATATGGCAGGCAGGAGGTCTCAAAGGTATCGATCTTTCTCGATATTGAGATTATCTCTTCCTTATCGCTGCCTATGAGGGGCCTTAAAACAGGCATATCGGTCACAATATCGGTACAGCCGAGAGCGAGAAGCGACTGGCTTGCCACCTGACCGAGGCTTTCTCCCGTTATAAGCGCTCCGCAATGCTTTTGAATGGCAATGCGTTCTGCGATCCGCATCATCATACGTCGCATTATAAGGGTGAAGAATTCTTCGGGACATTCATCTGCAATTTTTTCCTGTATTTCCGTAAACGGAACTATTGCAAGATAAATTCCTCCGCTGTACTGAGCAACCTTTGAAAGGAGCGTTTTTACCTTTTGTTCAGCGCGTGCGCTGGTATAAGGTGGGCTTGCAAAATGAATAGCGTTGAGGCGAAGGCCGCGTTTTGCCATCATCCAAGCGGCGACGGGGCTATCAATGCCTCCAGATATAAGTATAGCCGCCTGACCCGCTGTTCCGACAGGAAGTCCGCCCGCGCCGTGAAGCTGACCTGCTCTGATATATGCCGCATAGTCACGTATTTCCACCGTGATTATCTCGTCAGGGTTGTGAACATCCACCCGAAGATGAGGGAAGGCTGACAGTAGAGCACCGCCGACTTCACGCGCTATTTCAGGAGAGGTGAGGGGAAAGCGCTTATCTGCGCGTTTAGCCTCTACCTTAAATGTTTTAATTTTCTTCATAGTGCCTGCAAGATATTCCGGGGCGCATTTTAGAATATCGTCCATATCCTTTTCACAGACTGCCGCTCTTGAAAAGGCAGCAATTCCGAAAACCTTTGAGGTGCGAACAAGAGCCTCTTCAAAGTCGAAATTCTCAGCTTTGGGCTCAAGATAAATGGTAGACTGAGCCTTTTTTATTTCTAATTCACCGAGAGGCGAAAGCTTTTGTCTGAGATTTCGGACTAAAGCGTCCTCAAAGACATTACGGTTAAGTCCTTTAAGAGCGAGCTCGCCGTTTTTTATAAGTATTATTTCTTTCATTGATTATTTAGTCCTTCGAAGTTTTTTAGTTGCTGCGGTCAGAGCCTCACAAAGCTTGTCGACATCTTCCTTAGTGTTAAATCTTGAGAAGCTTATACGAAGTGCCGAATCAATACGCGCCTTTGAAAGCCCCATAGCGGTGAGGGTGGGAGAAAGCTCACCCTTAGCACAGGCGGAGCCCGATGAAACAAATATGTTACGAGCTTCCAAAAAATGTAGCAGAGTTTCCGAGCGATAGCCGGGTACCGAAATGTTCAGCACATATGGCAGAGCATCGTCGGGGGAATTTATCTCGGCAAAACCTGTTTTTAAAAGAGAATTCTTTGCGTATTCCCAAAGCTCTCTCGTTGCGTTAAGCTGTGTTTTTGTATCGGGTAAAGCCTTGACCGCTGCCGAAAGAGCGGCTATAGCAGGTACAGGCTCGGTGCCTGGGCGAACCCCGTTTTGTTGTCCGCCGCCGAAAACGGTGGGGGAAATATGGACACCCTTTTTAATGTATAAAAAGCCTATACCCTTAGGCGCGTGAATTTTATGTCCGCTTGCCGTCATAAGGTCAATACCGAGGGCGGCAGGCTTAATATCAAGCTTGCCGAAGCCCTGAACAGCGTCGCAGTGAAGAAGAGCAGGGGCGCCGACCTTTTTTATTGCCTCGGCAACCTCGGCTACGGGCTGGATAGAGCCAATTTCATTATTGACAAGCATCATACTTACAAGTACGGTGTCGGAGGTAATGCTTCGAGCTATTTGGTCAGACGGTATCTTACCCGAGCTGTCAGGCTTCATATAAACTACATCAAAGCCCTTCTCTTCGAGCGACTTTACGGTGTTTATGACCGACGGATGCTCAATAGCGGAGGTAACTATCCGCCGTCCTCTTTTTGCTCTCGCGGCTGCAGCACCCAAAATCGCTATATTATTAGCTTCTGTACCACTGCCCGTAAAGTATATCTCATCTGCTCTGCAAGAGAGCTTTTGAGCGATGACCTCTTTGCAGGAGAACATTGTCTGCTCTGATTTAATGCCGAGCGAGTAAAGGGAAGAGGGGTTACCCCAGTTTAGTTTTAATGCAGTATTTATCGCTTCGACTGCCTCATCGCAGGGCTTGGTCGTCGCACTGTTATCAAGGTAATAAAATTCAGACAAGCTATCACTCCCAATATACAAAAATATTATACTATAAAATAATATAATAGACAATACATAAAATAAAAAAATCGGGGATTTTTTATGAAGATCAATCTGGGGACCGTTCTCTGTGAACGGCAAGCCCGCAAGCGATATGCACTTTGTGTACGAAAATAGCGCCTAATGTCTAAAACTCAACTTTTAAAAAATAATGCTTGCAATTTGTTTTTATTTGTGGTAATATATTTGAGCATTTGATTACACTCGATCCTTACGGGTGGGTTTGATGCCGAAAATTCGACATTAAAGCGGGCGGTCCTCTGTATTATTTTAGTGCAAGAACGTCTGAAACAATTAGGGAGGAAAATCACTATGACAGACGCTGTAAAGAATTTAACAGCAGGCATGATGAAGGAAGAAGTTCCTGTAATCAAGATCGGTTCGACCGTTCGCGTTCACGTTAAGATCCGCGAGGGTGAGAGAGAGAGAATTCAGGTATTTGAGGGTACTGTTATCGCTAAGAACAACAGCGGTATTGCAGAGACCTTTACCGTAAGACGTGTTTCCTACGGTGTAGGTGTTGAGCGTGTATTCCCTGTACATTCTCCGAATGTTGCCAAGGTTGAAACAGTCAGAGACGGCCGCGTCCGCAGAGCGAAGCTCTATTATCTCCGTGACCGCGTCGGTAAGGCTGCTAAAGTTCGCGAAACCATATAATAACCGATTAAGCGAGGGGAGACAGCAATATACTGTCTCCCTTTTACTTTATCAAAAGACTTGCGAGTATTTTGACACAGCAGAGGTGAGAATCGGCCCGTCTCTGCTTATAAAAAGGAGTGAGCCTAAAGTGGACTATCTAACCGAGCTTGAAAGTGAGACTGAAGTTGCAGAAAACATGGAAAAAAAGGTCAGCTTTACAAAAGAATTATTTGAGTGGCTTGACATTATCATAACTTCCATAGTTGCGGTGGTCATAATATTCACCTTTTTCTTCCGCATAGTTACCATTGTGGGCGACTCTATGACGAACACATTTTACAGCGGTGAAAAAATAATAATTACCAATCTGTTTTATGAGCCCGAGTACGGCGATGTTGTCGTTGTTTCACGGAATGCCAATAACAGTGCAAAAGATACTGCCGTTACAGCAGAGCCGATAATCAAGCGTGTTATCGCAAAGGACGGACAGTATGTTGATATAGATTTTGAATCGGGTAAGGTTTATGTTGGCCACGATCTTGGAAATATGGTTGAGCTGAATGAACCCTATACAAGGACTCCGACAAATCTTAAAGCCGATGTAGAGTTCCCGGTCTACGTTCCCGAGGGCTATGTGTTCGTTCTCGGAGACAACCGAAACGATTCTAAGGACAGCCGTTTTTCAGAGATAGGCGAGGACGGACTTATAAACAAAAAGTATATCCTCGGCAAGGCTGTGTTACGCATCTTCCCGTTTGACAGAATAGGCGGCATAAAATTACCCGAAGGAGAAGCCGAATAAAATGAGCGAAATGCAGAATATACAGTGGTTTCCCGGTCATATGACCAAAACCAAAAGAAAAATAGAAGAGTCGCTGCACATTATTGATGCGGTGGCTGAAATAGTTGATGCCAGAATACCCGTCAGTAGCCGTAATCCGGATCTGGCGGGTTTAATAAAAGATAAGCCGCTTCTTATACTGCTCAATAAATGTGATATGGCAGACCCGAGAGAGACTGCCCGTTGGATAGATCATTATAAAAAACAGGGAATTCCCGCTATCCCCGTTGACTGTAAAACGGGAAAGGGTGTTAATAACTTCAAGGATAAGGTCAAGGAGATATTAGCCGACAGATTAGAGCAGTATAAAGCCAAGGGAATGGTCGGAAAACCCCTTCGAGTGATGGTCGTTGGAATTCCTAATGTCGGCAAATCAACCTTTATAAACCGTATTGCGGGCAACAGCCGAGTAAAGGCGGAAAACAGACCGGGTGTCACCCGAGGAAATCAGTGGGTTACCATCGACAAACAGCTTGAGCTGCTTGATACCCCCGGTGTATTGTGGCCTAAATTTGAGGATCAGACGGTAGGAGAAAGACTAGCATTTACGGGCGCGGTCAAGGATGCCGTAGTCGATATAGAACTGCTTGCCGTCCGCCTTTTAGAGGTGCTGTCAGCAAACTATCCCGAGCTTCTCAGCGAGCGATATAAGGTCACTGATTTCGATACGGATGCATACGATCTGCTTTGCGCCATCGGCAAAAAGCGCGGTATGGTCATCCGTGGAGGAGAAACCGATACCGAGCGCGCGTCAGCTATGTTGCTTGAAGAATACCGCAACTGTAAGATAGGTAAGATAACATTGGAAAAGGTGAATGATAATGCCTGATTTAGAGCTTGAAAATGCCGCGCGTCAAAAAGGCTATACCGCCGTTTGCGGAGTGGATGAGGCGGGCAGGGGACCGCTTATGGGTCCCGTGTGCGCCGCCGCAGTGATACTGCCCGAGGGTGTGCAGATAGAAGGTGTAAATGATTCAAAGAAATTGTCTGAGAAAAAGCGCGAAGCCCTTTATGAGGTAATAAAAGAAAAGGCTATTGCCTGGTCGGTTGCCTTTGCCAATGTTTCGGAGATAGAAGAGGTCAATATCCTTAACGCTACATATCTTGCTATGAACAGAGCGATAGAAGGACTCAAAGTGCCTGCAGACTATGCTCTCATAGACGGAAACCGAGTACCTAAGGACATAAAGATTGACTGCGAAACGGTAGTAAAGGGCGATGCAAAGTCAGCCTCTATCGCCGCTGCGTCGATACTTGCCAAGGTTACTCGTGACCACCTTATTTTAGAATATGATATGGAATTTCCGGAGTATGGCTTTGCCGCCCATAAGGGCTACGGCACCAAGGCTCATATTGATGCTATAAAGCAGTACGGTCCCTGTAAATATCATCGTCCGTCTTTTCTCAAAAACATAAAATGAGCCTGACTTCGGATATAGGAAAGCTTGGCGAGGATATGGTAGCAAGGTTTTTGCAAAAGCAGGGCTGCCTTATCACGCGGAGAAATTATCACTCGAAATACGGCGAGATCGACATAGTTGCCGAAAAAGGGGAATATATATTCTTCGTAGAGGTAAAGACCCGCGAGGAAGATTCTCCGATAAGCCCTGTCGGCGCTGTAAGTAAAACCAAGCAGAGAAAAATAGTGCTTACTGCAAAGGATTATCTCGGAAAGCTCAGGGTTAATGTGAACTATCGCTTCGATATTGCCGAAGTAGTATATTCCATAGACGAAAACGGTCAGTTTCACACCTCTCTCAACTATATACGCAACGCGTTTAATGAAGAGGTGTTAGACGATTCCGTGCCTTTTTGATCTCCACTGCGATATGCCGTCCCAGCTTTTTGAAAATAAGAAAAGCGTAGTATCCTTTCCCGAAGTATTTACCCGTCAGGCCGTGGTGTGCTCTGTCTGGCTCAGAGAGGGTATAAAAAATCCTTATACCACCTACAGAAGTATTTTATCGCAGTTTTGCGAGGATATAAATGTGCCTGTAAACTGCCTTGATGCAAAAAAAACGGTGCTCTTGTCTTTAGAGGGCGGCTCTGCTTTTGAGCGTGATCTCAGTCGACTTTATTCAATAAAAGACGACCGAATATCCTCGGTTATGCTGACCTGGAATTATGACAATACCCTCGCGGGCGGAGCGCTTGATGAGGGAGGGCTTACCCAAAAGGGAATAGACGCAATAAATATATTGAACGAATTGGGAATGGCACTTGATATATCCCACCTTAACGATAAAAGTCTTTATACGGCGGTAGGGCGAGCCGATTGGGTTCTCGCGTCACACTCAAACGCCCGAGAAGTCTGCAAGCATAAAAGAAATCTGCCCGATGATGCGCTGAAAGCTATAAGGGATAAAGAGGGAATAGTCGGCATAAATTTTTATCCCGTCTTTTTAGGAGAGCGAGATATTTTTGAAAATATTTTTTTACATATCGAATATATGCTGAATTTAGGGCTTGAAAACTGCATCGCGATAGGTTCCGACCTCGACGGCGCAGATATGGATGAAAGTCTAAAGCAAACCGAAGATATAGCATCGCTTTATTCCTTTTTGTGCGGGCGCATCGGGGATAGCAGCATATGTGACAAAATATTTTACGAAAACGCTTACAATTTCTATCAAAAACTTTTTGACAAGCAGAGTAATATGTTATAAAATAATAAGAAGATAAAATTTTGGAGGCTGTTATGCGTTATATCAGTACAAGAGACAATAAAGCAGAGGCGTCGTCCGCATCGGCTATCGCTCACGGAATATCGAAAGAGGGCGGACTTTTTGTGCCCGAGAATATTCCTGCGCTCGGCTGTGACGATTTTGATAAGCTTTGTAAAATGAATTATGTTGAGAGAGCAAAGTATATACTCTCTCTTTATCTTACCGACTTTACAGCAGAGGAGATAGACTATTGCGCCCGCGGCGCATATCTCGGCAATTTTGATGAGGACAAGCCTGCGCCCCTAAAGGCTCTTGATGATAACACACATATCTTAGAGCTATGGCACGGTCCGACCTGTGCATTCAAGGACCTCGCTCTTCAGATACTGCCATATCTTCTCACTACTTCGGCTAAAAAGGTTTCGAACGGTAAGAAGACGGTAATCCTTGTCGCCACCTCGGGTGATACAGGCAAGGCTGCATTAGAGGGCTTCTGCGACGTTCCCGATACTGAAATAATAGTATTCTATCCCAATGACGGTGTCAGCCCGATGCAACAGCTTCAGATGAACACTCAGAGGGGTAATAATGTTTATGTATGCGCTATAAACGGAAACTTTGACGATGCGCAAACGGGGGTCAAGACCATCTTTACCGATGATGAGACCAAGAAGCTTCTCGCTGACAATAATATGGAATTCTCGAGTGCTAACTCCATCAACTGGGGCAGACTGGCGCCGCAGATAATCTATTACATATCTGCTTACTGCGACCTTCTTGAAAAGGGTGAAGATTATCTTGCTGACGGCTTTAACGTGGTCGTCCCCACAGGAAACTTCGGTAATATTCTTGCCGCTTATTATGCAAAGCAGATGGGTGTGCCGATAGCAAAGCTTATCTGTGCTTCAAACTCAAATAACGTTCTTACCGACTTTTTAGCTGACGGTACGTATGACAGAAACCGCAGCTTTTACACTACGGTTTCTCCCTCAATGGATATTCTTATTTCTTCAAACCTTGAGAGAATGTTATCCGAGCTTACCTGTCGCGATGATAAAAAGGTTGCAGGCTGGATGAATGAACTCAAAGCATCGGGCAAATATACCGTTGATGCAGATACCTTTGCAAAAATAAAAGAGCTTTTTGTCGGCGGTTGCTGCAGTGAGGAAGAGACCTACGATACCATTAAAGAAACTATGGATAAATACGGTTATCTTATTGATACTCACACTGCAGTTGCAGTAGGCGTTTATAATGATTATAAGGTAAAAACGGGTGATGAGCGTCCTACCGTTATCGCCTCTACTGCATCTCCATACAAGTTTGCTAAAAGCGTACTTGAGGCAATCGGCGAAAAGGCTGCTGCTGATGAGTTCGAGACGGTAAGAAAGCTGTCGGCAACAACTGATACAGCTATCCCTGCGCCCCTCGCCGCATTAGAGAACGCAAGCGTACGTTTCTCTAATGTCTGCGAAAAGGACGGTATGCGCGAAGTCGTACTAAAACATTTGGGAATTTAATAAAAAATGCCCACCGCTGAGGTGGGCTTTTTTAGAAAACTAATTCTTCGGCTTAAATGTCTCGCAAGCAGTGTCACTGCAGGAAGAGCAGGGACCGTGTCCTACCTGGATAGAACCTGCCTGGCACTTATCTCCCTCTTTGTGATAAGCGCAGTTTACGACATCGCAGCGAATTCCCGAGATAACCTCACCGGGAGTGCAGTTGTTTGTTTTACAGTCCATTTTTAATTCCTCCAAAATAATATTCCGAAAACTCGGACGGTATTATTTTGCGCAGAGATTAAAGTATTATGTAAAAAGAAAGGGTGAAAGATTTTGAGCATTTTTGGAATTTCCGATCTCCATTTGTCACTCGGTACTGATAAACCGATGGATATTTTTGGCTGGGACAATCACGTCGAACGACTTCGTGCAAATTGGACAAGACTTGTCAAAGAAACAGATACAGTCGTCCTGCCCGGAGATCTTTCCTGGGCACTTAAAATTGAAGAAACCCTATCTGATTTCAAATTTTTACAAGGCTTGCCAGGTAAAAAGATACTTCTCAAAGGTAACCACGACCTTTGGTGGATGACCATGAAGAAGAATCTGAAATTCTTTGAAGAGAATAACATCACAGATATAGAATTTGTTTATAATAATTGCGTTGCTGCCGAAAACTACGCTATATGCGGCACTCGCGGCTGGCTTTTAGAGGGCAAAGAGGCAGATAGAAAAATAATAGCCCGCGAAGTAGGAAGACTCATCCGTTCGCTGGAGTCTGCAAAAGAAAGCGGACTCAAACCGCTCGTTTTCTTCCACTATCCGCCCGTATACGGGGACGAAAAATGCGAAGAGCTTCTTGAGGTCTTAAAGGAATATAATATCAAAAGCATTTATCACGGTCACATCCACGGAAAAGGTTTTAACCGCGCAGTCAGCGAATATGACGGTATTAAAATCAATCTTATTTCCTGTGATTGCATAGATTTCACACCCCAACTTATTGTTTGAAAATATTTTTAAAAAAAGTGTGGAAAATTTTGCACTGTTATGTTATAATGATTTGCGTATGTAAAAATGGTTTATCTATAGACGGAAGAAGCATTAGCTGTCCGGACTGATGAATCAAATTTCGGAGGTATAAAAAATGAGTTTAAAAGCTTCAAACAAAATTGAAACTAACAAGTACGAGCTCGAAATCAGCATCGATGCAGAGTCCTTTTGCGACGCTATAAAGGCTGTCTACAAGAAGGAAGCAAAGAACATCGCTATAAAGGGCTTCAGAAAGGGTAAGGCTCCTCTCCATATGGTAGAAAAGCTTTACGGTGAGGCAGTCTTTTTTGACGATGCACTTAATATGCTTTATGAAGGTGCTCTTCTTTCCGCAGTAGAAGAGGCAGGTCTTGTCCTTGTTGATGTTGAGAAGACCGACGTTACTTCTGTTAGTAAGGCAGAAGGCGCCGAGCTTAAGGTTACTGTTATCGTTGAGCCCGAGGTAGAGCTTGGCGAGTATAAGGGCCTTAAATGTGACAGAACTGCTCCCGCAGTTTCTGACGAAGAGGTAACTGCTGAGATTGACAGAATGGCTGAGAGAAATGCACGCACTGTTGCCGTAGAGGACAGAGCTGCTGAAATGAAGGACATGGCTGTTATCGATTATGAAGGCTTTGTAGACGGCGTAGCATTCGACGGTGGCAAGGGCGAGGGCTATACTCTTACCCTCGGATCGGGTCAGTTCATTCCCGGTTTTGAGGAGCAGATCGTCGGTCATAACGCAGGCGACGAGTTCGACGTTGTCGTAACTTTCCCCACCGAGTATCATGCTGCAGAGCTTGCAGGCAAAGAAGCAACCTTTAAGTGCAAGCTTCATGAAATAAAGGCTAAGGAACTTCCCGTTATCGACGACGAGTTTGCTAAGGATGTTTCCGAGTTTGATACTTTAGATGAGCTTAAGGCTGATATCAAAGCTAAGGCTTTAGAGCGCAAGACAAAGGCTGCTGACGAAGAAGTTGAAAATAAACTTATCGAAGCAGTTGTAGCAGGTATGAAGGCTGAAATTCCGGAGGCTATGTATGAAAACCGCTCTAATGAGAGCGTTCGTGAGTTTGATTACAGACTCCGCAGTCAGGGTATGGATCTTCAGACATATCTTAAGTATACCGGCTCCACTGTAGAGGACCTGAAATCATCATTCCGCGAGCAGAGCGAGAAGCAGGTTAAGATGCGCTTAGCTCTTGAGGCTATCGTTAAGGCTGAGAACATCGAGGCAAGTGAGGAAGAGCTCGCTGCTGAGTATGAGAAACTCGCAGGCATGTACGGCATGGAAGCAGACGCTGTAAAGGCTGCTATCCCCGAAAAGGACATTAAGCACGACCTTGCTATGAATAAGGCTATCGACCTTGTAAAGGCTTCTGCTGAAGTGAAAGACGTAAAGGAAAAGAAGCCTGCTGCGAAGAAGACTTCTACCGCAAAGAAGACCACAAATAAGGCTGCAGAGAAGACCGAGGAGGCTCCTGCAGAGACACCCGCTGAATAATCAGTTGTTTATATTTGCGGCAAAGTGTTCATAATATTTTTTAGAGGTGACTAAAATGAGTACATTAATACCTTATGTAGTTGAACAGACCAGCCGCGGAGAGCGTTCTTACGATATTTTCTCCAGACTGCTTAATGACCGAATTATAATGCTGCCCGATCAGGTAGACAATGCCTCGGCAAGCGTTATTATCGCTCAGCTTTTATATCTTGAGGGTCAAGACCCTGATAAGGATATCAGCTTTTATATCAATAGCCCCGGCGGAAGCGTTTCTGCAGGACTCGCTATTTATGATACTATGCAGTATATCAAGTGTGATGTTTCGACCATCTGTATCGGTATGGCTGCAAGTATGGGTGCATTTCTGCTTGCCGCAGGAACTAAGAGTAAGCGTTACGCTCTGCCGAACTCTGAGATAATGATTCATCAGCCGCTAGGAGGCACTCAGGGTCAGGCTACAGATATTCTTATTCATGCACGCCACATTGAAAAGACAAGAAATACTTTAAATAAGATTCTTGCCGAAAAGACAGGACAGAGTCTTGAGACTATCGAGAGAGATACCGAAAGAGACAACTTTATGTCGGCTGAGGAAGCTTTAAAGTATGGCCTTATCGATAAGGTTATAGATAAGAGATAAGCAGATTTTAAAAGGCGGATGTTTTCATCCGCCTAAAGCATTTTTATATAAAGAGGAGAATAAAATTGGCAAACGGTAATAATAACAGAGAGGCGCGCTGTTCCTTTTGCGGTAAGACCGAAAATATGGTCAGCCGTATTATTGAAGGCCCCGGTGTTTTTATCTGTGATGAGTGTATTGAATTCTGCTCGTCACTTTTGGAGCCCGACGACCTTCCCGTTTATCATAAGCCTAAAAAAGAAAAGGAAAAGGAATTTGTACTGCCGAAGCCTGCAGAGATTAAGTCAAAACTTGACGAATATGTTATCGGTCAGGACGAGGCGAAAATCAGCCTTGCAGTTGCAGTTTACAATCATTATAAACGCATTTTTAAGTCAAAAGATACCGATGTGGAGCTTAGCAAAAGTAATGTTTTACTGCTTGGTCCCACGGGTGTCGGAAAGACCTTGCTTGCGCAAACCCTTGCAAAAAGTCTCGGAGTACCCTTTGCAATCACAGACGCTACAACGCTTACCGAGGCGGGTTATGTCGGTGAAGATGTTGAGAATATATTACTTAGGCTAATTCAGGCGGCTGATTTTGATATTGAGAAGGCAGAACGCGGAATTATCTATATTGATGAGATAGACAAGATAGCAAGGAAGAGTGAAAACACCTCGATTACCCGTGATGTCAGCGGTGAGGGCGTTCAACAGGCTCTTCTAAAAATTCTTGAGGGTACTGTCGCTAATGTTCCCCCTCAGGGCGGAAGGAAACACCCCCAACAGGAGTTTATACAAATAGACACCACCAATATTCTCTTTATCTGCGGCGGTGCATTTGACGGACTTGATAAGATAATCGAAAAGCGTACGGGCGGCACTTCGCTTGGCTTTGGCAAGGATGTAAAATCTAAGATCGATCTTGAAAAAGAGGGTATCTATAAAAATGTTATCCATAGGGATCTTGTCAGATTCGGCATTATACCCGAACTCGTGGGTAGAATTCCCGTTATTACCGCACTGTCGGCTATGGATAAGGAAACTCTTATTAAGATAATGACCGAGCCAAAAAACTCGATTATCCGTCAGTACAAGGCGCTTTTTGAGCTTGACGGAATAGAGCTAGAGTTTACCGATGATGCACTCGAAAGAATAGCGGAACTGACAATTGAGCGCAAAACCGGAGCCCGCGGACTTCGCTCTATAATAGAGGGTGTTCTTCGCTCACCTATGTACGAAACCCCGTCGGACGATACTGTAACCAAGGTCATAATAACTAAGGAAGCGGTGGATGGAAAAGAGCCGATCTTTAATAGAAAAACAATAAATGCAAAAAAGGAAGCGTAAAAAAATCCCGCAGATGCGGGATTTTTTTGTAGTACTTGCGACGCATAATATGCATAATATGCAGAAAACAATGCATATTTATTTGTAAAAATGAACAATACCCAATATATATAATAATAGTATTGTGTATTTTATTACAAACTTTCAAAAAAGGCTTGACAAAGTGTTGAATTTGTTGCATAATTATGCACGTTGATTAACAAATTACACTCAGCTTGTTCGGAGGTATTTATTATGAATAAAAAGGACATCAAAAAGGTAGTTTTAGCCTATTCGGGAGGACTCGATACTTCTATCATCATCCCTTGGCTCAAAGAGAATTATAACAACTGCGAGGTCATTGCCGTATCCGGTGACGTAGGACAGGGAACCGAGCTTGACGGTCTTGAGGAAAAGGCTATCAAAACCGGCGCTTCCAAGCTTTATGTCCTTGACCTTAAGGATGAATATGTTGAGGATTATATCTGGCCCTGCCTCAAAGCGGGTGCAGATTATGAGACCTACCTTCTCGGTACTTCTCACGCTCGTCCCTGCATTGCAAAGGGACTTGCAGAGATTGCTAAAAAGGAAGGCGCAGATGCTATCTGCCACGGCTGTACAGGTAAGGGTAACGACCAGGTTCGTTTCGAGCTTACCTTAAAGGCATTCGCTCCCGAAATGGCAATCATCGCTCCTTGGCGTGAGTGGGATATAAAATCCAGAGAAGAGGAAATCGAGTATGCAGAGTCACACAACATTCCTCTTAAAATAAACCGTGAGACCAACTACTCAAAGGATAAGAACGTATGGCACCTCTCTCACGAGGGAATGGACCTTGAGGACCCTGCAAATGAGCCGCAGTATACAAAGGAAGGCTTCCTCGAGATGTCAGTTGCTCCCGAGCAAGCACCCGATGCGCCTACATACGTTACAATTCATTTTGAAAAGGGCGTTCCCACCGCACTTGACGGCGTAGAAATGAAGGGACTCCAGATAGTTGAAAAGCTGAATGAACTCGGCGGCGCAAATGGTGTCGGACTTCTCGATATCGTTGAAAACCGTCTTGTCGGAATGAAGAGCCGCGGCGTTTATGAAACTCCCGGCGGCGCAATTCTTTATAAGGCTCATGAGATACTTGAAATGATAACCCTTGACCGTGACACCTCTCACTATAAGAAGCTGGTTTCTCAGCAGTTTGGTGAGCTCGTTTACTTCGGCAAGTGGTTCACTCCTCTCCGTGAAGCACTTTCTGCCTTCGTTGACAAGACTCAGGAAACCGTTACGGGTGACGTTAAGGTTAAGCTCTACAAGGGCAACATCATCAACGCAGGCGTAACTTCACCCTACACACTCTATGATGAAGAGGTTGCTTCGTTTGGTGACGACGGCGGTGCTTATGACCAGACCGACTCTGCAGGCTTTATAAATCTTTACGGTCTGCCAATCAAGGTTAAGGCTCTGCTCGATCAGAAGAGGGAAGAGAACAAATAATGAATAAGGTATTTATAGACGGAAGTCAGGGAACAACGGGACTTCGTATCTTCGATAGACTGTCGGCTCGCGATGATATCGCATTGATAACCTTGCCGGAAGAGCTTCGAAAAGACCCCTCTGCCAGATGTGACGCCATAAATTCCTCGGAAATAACCTTCCTCTGCCTGCCCGATGCCGCCTCTATAGAAGCGGTCGCTATGGCGAGTGATAGGGTAAAAATACTCGATACATCCACTGCGCACAGAACAAATGCGCAGTGGATTTACGGCTTTCCCGAGGTATATGAAAATGGCTTCGAGAAAGTTCAAAATGCAAATAGGGTAGCGGTACCAGGCTGTCACGCAAGCGGATTCATTGCACTTATAAAGCCTCTTATTGATGCAGGTATTTTGGGCAAAGACGCTCTGCTCACCTGCCATTCGATAACTGGTTATTCGGGTGGAGGCAAGAAAATGATTGCCGAATACAGCAGTGAAGAAAGAGATATATTGTTTGACGCTCCCCGTCAGTACGGACTGGCGCAAGCACATAAGCATCTTCCCGAAATGAAGACAGTAACCGGCATTGATAACGAGCCTGTTTTCTGTCCCATAGTATCTGATTTTTACAGCGGAATGTGTGTTACCGTGCCCCTGTTTAAAAGTCAGCTTAAAAAGGGAACAGCGGAGGATATCAAAAACCTCTACAAACAGAAATATCAGGGACCTGTCGTTAATTATGTAGAAGACGTAAGTGAGGGCGGATTTGTTTCTGCAAACGGAATTTTCGGTAAAGATTCTATGCAGATTACCGTAGCCGGTAACAAGGACAGAATTCTTCTTATTGCTCGTTATGATAATCTTGGAAAAGGCGCTTCGGGCGCGGCTTTAGAGTGTATGAACATTATGCTCGGTGAGGATATTACAAAAGGTTTAGATATTTGAATTTAGGAGTTTTAAAATGCAACTGATTAAAGGCGGCGTTACCGCCGCAAAAGGCTTTAAAGCAAACGGAATACATTGCGGTATAAGAAAAAACCGCACAAAGCGTGACCTCGCTCTTATCGTCAGCGAAAAGCGAGCTGCTGCGGCAGGTGTGTATACCACAAACCTTGTCAAAGGAGCTCCTAATATCGTAACACGTGAAAACATCTCTGACGGATATGCCATCGCTGCCGTCTGCAACAGCGGAAATGCCAATACCTGTAACGCTAACGGAATCGAGATAGCGCGTGGTATGTGCGATATCACCGCCGCCGCCCTCGGAGTAGATGCAAAAGATATTATCGTGGCTTCCACCGGTGTTATTGGACAACCCTTATCCCTTGATCCGATAAAGGGCGGTATGGAGGAGCTGTTAGCAGGTCTTGGTGACAATTCACAGTTTGCTGCAGAGGGAATTATGACCACGGATACCAAGCTCAAAGAGGTTGCGGTTTCATTTAATATCGGCGGTAAGGAATGTAAAATGGGCGGTATTGCCAAGGGCTCGGGAATGATTCATCCCAATATGGCAACAATGCTCGTCTTTATTACAACCGACTGCGCAATCACTCCCGAAATGCTGCAGAAGGCTCTTTCGGAAGACATAAAGTCAACTTTCAATATGGTATCCATAGACGGCGACACCTCAACCAATGATATGGTAACCGTTATGGCAAACGGAATGGCAGAAAACTCCGTCATTGACTCTTTCAATGATGATTTCTATACCTTCTGCAAAGCCCTCAACACTATAACCGTCCACCTCTGCAAGATGATTGCGGGTGACGGCGAGGGAGCGACAAAGCTTCTTGAATGTGTTGTATCAGGCGGTAAGAGTGAAGCAGTTGCCAAAACCGTAGCAAAGAGTGTTATCTGCTCATCTCTCACAAAGGCGGCCATGTTCGGTGCCGATGCAAACTGGGGACGCGTTCTCTGCGCAATCGGTTACAGTGGAGCCGATGTTGACGTTATGAAGGTCGATGTTTCGTTTAAATCCGCTAAGGGTGAGATATCTGTCTGCGAAAATGGCGCAGGAGTTGATTTCTCGGAAGAAAAGGCAAAAGAAATTCTATTAGAGGATGAAATTGACATAATTGTAAACCTTAATGACGGCGAGTTCGGTGCCACCGCTTGGGGCTGTGATTTGACATATGACTATGTTAAAATCAACGGAGACTACCGCACTTGAGTTCGGATAAATTTGCCCATAGCACTCGCCTCTCGGTCAGGGGCGGTATAGAAATACAGCACCGCTGACCGGATGCGGCACTCTGAACAAATTTCTCTCGAACTCGGTCTTGCGATATTTATTCCCAAATCTTTAAGACGTAGGAGAGAACTGTGTTCTCCCGTTATACATTCGTTGCCGCAGGCAACACCATAATTATTCATCATTCATTATTCATTACTTTTCAGGAGAAAATTTTATGATTACCAATGCTCAAAGGGCAGAAATTCTTGTCCGCGCACTGCCCTACATAAAACAGTATGACGGTAAGACCATCGTAGTAAAATACGGCGGCAACGCTATGATAAACGAGGAACTCAAAAATGATGTCATGCGTGACCTCGTACTCCTCAATACAATCGGAATAAAGGTTGTTCTCGTTCACGGCGGCGGCCCGGAGATATCCGATATGCTGAAAAGGGTAGGTAAGGAGTCGAAGTTCGTAAACGGACTCAGGGTTACCGACAGCGAAACCGCAGAAATAGTACAGATGGTCCTTGCAGGAAAGATTAACAAGACCTTGGTTAATCACCTTCAGAACTCGGGTGGTAAGGCAATCGGTCTTACGGGTACCGACGGACACCTTATCGAGGCCGAAATGAAAAATCCAGAGCTCGGCTATGTAGGTGAGATAACGTCTATCAATATCGAGCCGGTGACCGACCTTTTAGAGAAGGGCTATATCCCCGTAATCTCTACCGTCGGATGCGATAAAGAGGGTAATATCTACAATATCAATGCTGATACTGCAGCGGCTAGGATTGCTTCTTCTCTTGGCGCAGAGTCGCTTATACTTATGACCGATATTGCGGGACTTCTTCGTGACAAAGATGATGAAAGCTCCCTTATCTCCTCGGTATGTGTCAGCGAAGCACCTCTCCTTATGCGCGAAGGCATTATCTCAGGCGGTATGATACCCAAGATAGAGTGCTGTGTTGAGGCCATACGTCAGGGCGTAAACAAGGTATTTATAATAGACGGAAGAGTGCCTCACGCACTTCTTATTGAAACCCTTACCGATGAAGGTATCGGTACAATGCTCTACGGAGGATAAAATGAGTATTACTAATTTAGATAAAGAGTATGTTGCCTCTACCTACGGACGCTTTCCTTTGGAGCTTCGTGAGGGAATTGGTGCCGTAGCTTACGACACCGAAGGCAAGGAATATATAGATATGGGTACGGGAATTGCTGTTAATACCTTCGGCTTTTCGGATACCGAATGGGTAATTGCCGTAACTGAGCAGTTAACTCGACTTCAGCACACCTCAAACCTTTATTATACAGAGCCCTGTGCAAAATTAGCTCAGCTGCTTTGCGAAAAAACGGGTATGAAAAAAGTCTTTTTCGGAAATTCGGGTGCAGAAGCAAACGAGTGTGCTATAAAAACCGCCCGCCGCTACTCTTTTTTAAAGTACGGAGAGGGCAGAAGCACAATAGTCACTCTTAAAAACTCCTTCCACGGCAGAACTATAACCACACTTGCCGCAACGGGACAGGACTCCTTCCACACCGAGTTTGGACCCTTTACCGAG
>JAZQER010000047.1:0-14113 GCA_045539095.1 Acutalibacteraceae bacterium
TACTGTTTTTCTAAACGGCAGACCCTCTCGGGTTCGAATCCTTCGCAAACAACAAAAATGAAAAGCACCCACCCTAAAGGATGAGTGCTTTTTCATTTGGTGACCCGGACGGGATTCGAACCCGTGTTACCGCCGTGAAAGGGCGGTGTCTTAGGCCTCTTGACCACCGGGCCTTAAAACGTTTCCCCAAGCAAAGCTTGGGGAAGTGGTGGCTATAGTAGGATTCGAACCTACGACACCGCGGGTATGAACCGCGTGCTCTAGCCAACTGAGCTATATAGCCATAGCGCACGGATTATTATAACCAAACTCTTCCGTTTTGTCAACAATTTTCTCAATTTTTTTGAAAATATGTTATATTGTATGAAAACGTATGTTTTAAACGTTAACGCTATCTTCTCTCGGGACAGGTTATCATAAAGTTTAAAGTTTAGCTACATAAAGCGGTGGATAAGTATGTGGAGTTTTTTGAAAACTTTTTAGAAAAGTTGTTTTTTTACCGAATTTTGGCGAAAAATGGAGAAAAAATCGATTTTTTCTTTTAGAACTTTAAAAACTTATCCACTTTTTTAACCGAGTTTTTAACATTTTATTTGTTACTACAGTTTACATAACAACAAAATTACGTTTAATTTTAAATTTACATCTATTCAGACAATATATAATGTATACTGTCGACTAATGAGATTATTCGTGGTTGCTTATGGCTAAAGGGATCTACGTTGCTTAATTGACCCGTTTTTCACAAATAATCTAACTATAGACATATATCTATTTATCGTGGCTTACATAGTCTAAAGCTTGAATGACCTGTTCGGCGCAGGAGAGGAATTCTTCCTTTGCCTCTTCGCTTGAAAGTTGAGAAAGTCCGGTCAATCTTGCGTCCACTTCATAAATATATCCACGGTTTACAACATATGATAAAAGATACTTTTTTGAATCCCATAAATCTTCAGCATTTTGTGCAACAGTCGCAGCGGCAGGGTAGTTTCCGCCTTCGGCAAGTCGGATAGACTCATTTATGGCTTGTTGAATTTCTGTGCAGGTTTTGTCAAAATATACCGCCCGAACCGTACCGAGCGAGAGTATAAAAATAAAAGCAAATACTGAGGTTACGACTCTTTTCAAATGCCTCGCTCCTTTTTTACAATAGTATAGTTCAATGATTTATCGACCGACAGTAAGAATATGTCCTCTGCGGTCGTTTTGTTTTGTTTGATTATTTTATCAATATCGCGGCGGTCTATGTCGAGCTCTTTAATGGCGTCGGGCATCCATTTACCGTCGCTGACAACAGGCAGCGGAAGTGCTGCGGGAGCACAGATTTTTCCAACATCCGATTTGGTAGCTGTCTGTGCATTAGTTTTCAGCAGAACGTTGAGACTGCCGTTAGTCTCCATTATTGCGTACGCAACCGTACTGATATCATAGACATCTCGATCTCGCAGCAGCTCAACAAGATCGGTTATATTTATTCGAAGCTCACGCATCTCGCGCTGATCTATAACACCGTTTCTGATTACAATACGGCTGCTGCCCGAAACTATTCTGTGAAGACGGGGCATTTTCAATGCGAGTGCAGAAAATACTACCTCTAAGAAAACAAGGGTTGATATTGCGGCAACCCCCAGCAAAACGGGCTGAGAGACGTCCTGAAGCGGTATCGCCGCCATTTCAGAAATAAGCAGAGTCACAACAAGCTCGCTTGGCTGCATTTCTCCTATCTGGCGTTTACCCATAAGGCGCAGTCCGATTATAACAAAAAGGTAAAGTATTGCAGTACGGGAAATTACTGTAAGCATAAAAAATCACCGCCGTTAGTATTGGCGGTGACGGTGGGTTTTATTTATTTTTTCTTAATTTTATATGAAAGTCTCATTAAAGTATCTGTAAAGTGAACATTTTCTACCGCAACCTCAGGATGCTCAAGGGCTATATCAAAATGCGAAAAGTTCCAGAAACCCTCAATACCGAGCGCAACAAGACGGTTGGTAAGCTCCTTTACTGCAGAGGTCGGTACGCAGATGAATGCCGCCTTTGGCTCGAGTTCCTTGCAAAACTTTTCAAGCTCTGCAACGTCGTGTACGGTGAGGCCGGCAACCTCTGTCCCTATGACCGAAGCGTCGTTGTCAAATGTTCCGACTAATTCAAAGCCCAGCTTCTTAAAATCCATATTATTAGCAACGACCCTGCCGAGATTACCCACTCCCAGCATAACAGCCTTCATCGGCTCGTCAATGCCGAGGATGCTTCCGATCTCATCATACAAAAGATCGATAGAGTAGCCGTAGCCTTGCTGACCAAAGCCGCCGAAGCAGTTAAAGTCCTGTCTAACCTGACTTGCAGTAAGATTCATTCTTTTTGCAAGCTCGCCCGAGGAAATACGCCCTACGTTCTGTTTTTTAAGATTGCCGAGGAAACGGTAATAACGCGGAAGGCGCTTGATGACCGACGCTGAAATATACTTTCCCATTTCTTATCATTCCTATATATAAATTTGAAGTTGTGCACTTTTTTAACAATATTATTATACATCAAAAAAATTATTTGTAAACATAAAAATTTCGAGAAGAATAAAAAAAGTACTTGACAAATCAGTAATCATTGTTATAATAAAAATAGTAACAATTACTGATTTGGAGGTGCAGACAGCAAATGAAAAATTATTCAAGACAGCGCGAAGCGGTTCTTAGTGTGCTTTGCTCAACCAAGAGCCATCCGACAGCCGCTTGGATATACGAGAGAGTGCGCGAGCAGATACCGAACATCAGCCTCGGTACAGTTTATCGCAACCTTTCGGGACTAGCTGAGGACGGAACGATAAAAAAGCTCTCGTTAGGTGACGCAAGCGTTCACTTTGACGGAGATGTCTCGGTCCACAGCCACTTTTACTGTGAGCACTGCGGTGAGATAACCGACATCAGGCTTGACCAGACGGAGCTGTTAGGTGCGATAGAGGCCGAGTACGGCGTAAAAGCCAGATATGCTGATTTTAATATCACCGGTAAATGCGGTAACTGTTCAAAAAAGGAAAACTAAAAAGCAATTTATTTTATTTGGAGGAAAACTATTATGAAAAAGTATGTATGTATGATCTGCGGCTATGTTCACGAGGGAGACTCTGCACCTGATGAGTGCCCAATCTGCAAGGCTAAGGCTGAAAAGTTCAAGGAGCAGGCAGGTGAGAAGAGCTGGGCTGCTGAGCACGTTGTAGGCGTTGCAAAGGGTGTCGACGAGAGAATCATCGAAGGACTCCGCGAGAACTTTAACGGTGAGTGCTCTGAGGTTGGTATGTATCTTGCAATGGCAAGAGTAGCCCACAGAGAGGGATATCCCGAAATCGGACTTTATTGGGAGAAGGCAGCCTATGAAGAGGCTGAGCACGCTGCAAAGTTTGCAGAGCTTCTCGGAGAGGTCCTCACCGATTCTACCAAGAAGAATCTTGAGATGAGAGTTGACGCCGAGAATGGCGCTACCATGGGCAAGTTCGAGCTTGCAAAGCTTGCAAAAGAGCTTGGACTTGACGCTATCCACGACACTGTACACGAAATGGCTCGCGACGAGGCTCGACACGGAAAGGCTTTTGAAGGTTTGCTTAACCGCTACTTTCGCTAAAGAGGAGCCAAAGATCGATCCCACAGCCCTGTTTAAGCTGACCTACGGACTCTTTGTTGTGACCGTTAAGGGTGAGCGCGACAACGGCTGTATATCAAACAGCGTTATTCAGGTTGCGAATGAGCCGACCCGCATTCTGGTTTCGGTACAGAAGGAAAACCTTACACGCGAGATACTTGAGAAAACGGGAGAATTTAATGTATCGGTGCTGACCGAGGAAGTGCCTTTTGACGTTATTCGTCATTTTGGAATGCAGTCGGGCAGAGATATCGATAAGTTTAAAGACTGCGCTGTTGATGCGCGTATGTCAAACGGCATTAAATATATCCCCAAATACACAAATGCAGTATTTTCCGCAAAAGTCGTGTCATCTCAGGACCTCGGAAGTCATACGCTGTTTATCGGTGAGGTAACAGAGTCGAAGGTACTTGGAAGCAAACCGTCCTGCACCTACGCCCATTATCACGCCGTAATAAAACCGAAATTTTAAAGAAATACGGGAAGGCTAAAACCTTCCTGTATTTTTTTGCCTATTCGAGGCATACTAACCGAGGAGGTTATATTTATGAAAAAATTAACAGTTTTAGCATTATCCCTTATTTTTATTTTGTCCTTTGCAGCCTGCGGTAACGGCTCAATGGCAAGTGATATCGCGAGTGACACAGAGTCTATGGCCTCGTCGGTTGGTTCCGCAGTAGACTCTACGGTTGACGGAGTAACCAGCCGTGTGACCGAAATGGTTGCAAAGATAAGCCGCGAAGACGCTCTTGCCAAGGCGCTGGAGCACGCAGGGCTTAAGAAAGAGGATGTCAAGGATATCGATATCGATCTGGACCGTGACGATAACACCTTAAAATACGAGATCGATTTTAATCACGGCGAGACCGAATATGATTATGATATCGATGCCCAAACGGGAGAAGTAATTTCAGCCGATAAGGATATGGATTAAAAAAGAGAAGCGACAGCTTCTCTTTTTTACTACATTTTATTTTTCATACTCAATAATATCACTAATGGCACAATTCAACGCTTCACAAATACGCTCCAAGACATAACTGTCGTATCTTTTTACTTTATTTTTATAATAATTATCAATGACTTGATATTGAATACCGGTGCGTTTTGCTAATTCATATCGGGTAATATTTGATTTTTTCAAAGCTTTATCAAGTATAAGTCTCATCATAACTATATTATACACCTCTGAATATATTTTATTAAAGGTATATCTGTTTGACAATTCATACGAATGTGTATATATTTATATACATATACAAAGGAGATGGTGTCATGATAAAACGCATTGTAGTTGCGGGCTCGAGAAATTACAACGATTATGATGAGGCGAAAGAGTATATAGATCTTTGCATCAAGGAAATCAGAAATAAGCATACCTTGATTTTTCTTTCGGGTGGTTGCCGAGGCGCAGATGCGCTTGGAGAGAGGTATGCTACAGAAAATGGGTTCAAAGTAGAAAGATATCCTGCAGAATGGGATAGATACGGAAAAGAGGCGGGTCCGAAAAGAAACAGGAAAATGGCAGAGAGGGCTGATTTTGTAATATGCTTTTGGGACGGAAAGAGCCGTGGTACAAAATCAATGATCGAATATGCAAAACTAAACGACAAGCCGACGCGGATAAAAAGCTTTGTTACATAACCCGATATTGAAAAATAAAAAAGGATATGATAAAATTTATTCAGTGTAATTAGTGTTATTCGGAGGGATGAAAATGAGTGAGACTTTATTCCACAACAAAAAGAAGAATCTATTTGTCGGCGTGATGGCAGCGGCATATCCGCTTATAACCTTATTATCAGGAAACTTTATGTTGCACGTTATGACTTCTGAGGTTTCGTGGAGGTATAATCTGAACACTCTTTTCATTTGGTTATTTAGCCACGCCACTACCATATCTTTTCTTATATATCTCTTAATAAAGAAAAAAGAATTCCTTTTTAAAAAGTGGATAATCCCACTTGGCTTTGGACTTTCCTGTTTACGCTCTCTTTTGAATTTTCCATATGCAGTCATGTTTGTCAGCGAGTATGCAACTGTCTATACAGTGACGGTTTTTGTGTTTACCTGCCTTTCGGCGTTGGCGCTTGTGCTCTGCTTTGTAGGTGCACTTTTCGATTTTGAGTTTATAAAGCTTTTTAGGGTGGGTATAATGCTGCAGGTTTTTGTGCCTATCGCATTGCTTGTAACCGAGACCGTATATTATGTAATAAACGGTTATTATGCTACCTACGGCCTCGCAGGGCTGAGCATAATTTCACTTGCAGAGCTGCTGATATCAATACTTTTCAATGTCAGCATTTTCTTACTGACAGTAAACAAAGAAGAAAATCAGGGCTAAACGCTATTATAAAAAACCTTGCAAAGGAAATTCTTTGCAAGGTTTTTGTTATCCAAGATTTAATTGTTTGTTACAGATAGAAAGAACTTTTTTTCGGTGTGTTATGAAAAGAATTGTCTTATCCTCCAGCTTTGAAAGACTCTCAAGAAGTTCTTTTTCAGTTTCCTCGTCTAGTGCCGAAGAGCATTCGTCAAGCAGAAGTATCGGAGCGTCAAAAACAAGAGCCCTCGCTATAGCTATACGCTGTATCTGTCCCTCGGAAAGGCCTGCGCCTCTCTCCGAAAGAGGCGTATCGAAGCCCTTTGGCAGGCTGTCAATAAATTTGTATACGCCTGCGGCTTTAGCCGCTTTTTCTATTGCTTCATCACTGACGTCGGTGCGTGAAAAGGCTATATTTTCGCGTATCGTCCCCGAAAGTATCATATTTCCTTGCGGAACAAAGGCAAACATGCTACGGTGGGCAGAGGTTATCTCCTCGGTACCGTTGAAGGAAAGGCTACCACTGTCGGGGTCGAGAAGTCCCAAAAGCAGGCGGAAAAGGGTAGTTTTACCAATACCTGAGCGACCTGTAACACCGACTATGTCACCACGTTCGAAGGAGAAGCAAGCATCCTTGAAAACGGGCTTATCACCGTAAGAAAAGGAAAGGTTATCTGCCTTGATAAAGCGAAAAGCTCGCTTAAAATCATAAAGATCGTTTCCGCCGAGAGGCTTTGGTTCATCCTCTCGGGAGTCGATCTCGCAAAGACGCTCAGCAGATGCAATCATTGAGAGATAAGAAGGTATTATGCCTGTGATGCCCTGAAGAGGCTGTTTAAGCTGATTCATTATCTGAAGAGTTGCCGTCAGGGTACCGAAGGTCATAAAGCCGTCTGCGATTTGACCTGCACCCCACACAAGTGCGATATAATAAGCAAGAGTAAAAAGAGCAAACACGCCGATTTGAGTGAATACAGTAAGCAAGCTGCGTTTAACTGTGTTGCTGTAATGCTCTTTCTGGTCGCTTTGGAGTTTGTCTTTCATAACTTCTTCGGCATGAAAGCTTTTCACAACTGTCATATTTGCAAAGCATTCCTGTAAAAAAGAACGGACAACTCCCCCCGTATGCATAGTCTGCTTGTGGAGATGCTTATATCTTTGAGAGATAAGTCGGCCTAAAGAGGTAAAAGCGATTCCGCTGACGATAAAAATAATGCCGAGCAAACGACTCATCACAAGCAACGAAACAAAGCCTGCGGCAATGCGGGAAACGAAGGATACCACAGAAGGAATTATCGTAACAACACCGTGTGTCACAATGCCAACATCTTCGGTGAAGCGGTTGAGCGCATCGCCCGTATGAAGCTCATTCTCGCTTTTAATCTTTTTGTTGCAGTAGGAGAGAAAGAGCTTTCTTTGTAAAGTATTTCTTACCTTGCCGTCTATACAGGTATTAAGATGGATGCCACCGCCGTAGCTGAGCATATAAAGCACAACGGATGAGAAAAGCAAAACGATATACAAGGTCATATTACCCTGCTTTGATCCTGTCGCGATATCGAGAACGAAACCTGAAAGGATCGAAAAGGAAAAAAGCAGAACAGATGTTATGCAGGATAGCAGACTTCTAAAAACTATTATGGGCAAAAACTGCTTGGTATTGGAATAAATATAGTTTAGTTCAGCCTTATTCTTCATTTTCTTGACCTCAAATTTTAATAATTAGTAAAATAATTATATAATAAACAACTTAATATTGCAAGTGGTGTAGAATTTGTTATATAATATAAAGCAGAAATAAAAAGGAGCTAAAATATGGATACTTTTTTTGAACAAATTGTCAGCGTAAAAAGATCGGCGGTACAGATAGCAGGCGTTGTCGGAATAATGCTTGCGGCAGTAGTGCTGCTTATTGTCGCTTATTTGCTTTTCATAATCGGCCTCGCGCCCATCAGCTTTTTGCTTGTATGCGGAGTCTGTTGGGGAGGATACAAGCTTATAATGCGTTCTTCTATTGAGTATGAGTATATATTCACCAACGGCGACCTTGATATTGACAAGATAATAGCCAAGTCATCAAGAAAACGTATGGTATCTATAAATTGTTCAAAGGTTGAGCGCTACGGAAAGTATAATCCGGCTGCTCGCGTTTCCGATTCGGTGAAAAATGTCTATTTTTTCTGCAACCCCTCCGACGAAAACGCAAAATTTCTTATAGCCCCCAATAAAAAAGAGGGAATGGTAATGATAGTTTTTGCCCCGGACGAGAGGGTTGGCGGCGCTATTGAAAAGGCTATACCGAGAATTGCTTTGTGATGAAGATAATAACCAAGGAAACGATGAAAAATGCAGAGGCGGCAGCCGTACAGTCGGGACTTACATATCTCAGACTTATGGAAAACGCGGGTACCGCCGCTGCCAGAGTTATAAGACAGACCGTTTCTCCCGAAGGTAAAACGGCTGCAATTCTTTGCGGCTGTGGCAACAACGGCGGAGACGGTTTTGTTATTGCAAGAAAGCTTTTTGAAAACGGCGCTCTGCCCACCGTGATTCTCGCATCGGGCGTGCCAAAGACTGCCGATGCCGCAGAAATGCTGTCACGTCTGCCCGACGGTATAAGGGTGCTTGACGCGGCGAGGTTCGCATCTGCGGCGCTTAGAGCCACAGAATCTGCCGATATCATAGTCGATGCACTTTTCGGTACGGGGCTGACCCGAGGAATAGAGGGTTTTGCAGCAGAGCTGATAGATGTGGCAAACCGCTCGGCGGCACTTCGCTTTTCGGTCGATATTCCGAGCGGAGTCGAATGTGATACGGGACGTGTGATTGGAGTGAGCTTTAACGCACATCATACCGTTACATTTGAGGCTTTTAAACCCTGCCATATACTTCCGCCTGCAAATGCTCTCGGCGGGAAGGTGACAGCCACCGCTATCGGCATAGATGAAAGTATAATAGGTGCTTTGCCATATGTTGCAAAGACGATAGATAAGGCGGTCATAAAGCCGAGGGGCAAAAATGACCACAAAGGAACCTTCGGTACAGCTCTTTCGGTCTGCGGCTCATACGGTATGGCGGGTGCGGCGATAATATCTTCGTTGGCGGCGCTTCGAAGCGGACTTGGTATTATGAAGACTGCCTGCGTAACAGAAAATTATACGGCAATCACCGCGGCAGTGCCCGAATCGGTAACGGTACCGTGTGAGTCGAAGGACGGAATGTACTCGGTTTCTGCCTTGCCGACACTAAAAAAGCATCTTAAAACTGCCGATGCGCTGCTTATCGGCTGTGGGCTCGGCATCTCAAATGATACGGCATATATAACGCGAGAGTTAGCTCTTTCTTCAGCTGTTCCCGTTATAATCGACGCCGACGGAATAAACACGATAGCCTCTGACATAGAATTTATTGAACAGATGAAGGCTCCGCTTATTATGACACCCCATCCGGGTGAAATGGCAAGACTTTGCCAAACGACTGTTGCCGAGGTCGAAGCCGACCGCATAGGTATCGCACACCGTTTTGCCACCGAAAACGGTGTGTATATAGTCCTCAAGGGAGCAAATAGCGTTGTTGCGGCTCCGGATGGCGAGGTTTATGTCAATATGAGCGGTAACGCGGGAATGGCGACGGGCGGCTCGGGAGATATGCTTTCGGGAATGATAGTTTCATTTCTGGCTCAGGGCTACGCGGTCAAGGATGCCGTATGCGCGGCGGTAAAGCTTCACGGCGATGCGGGCGACCGCGCTCGTGACAGGGTTGGCGAAACGGCGCTTTTACCGCGTGATATGCTCGAGGAACTGCATTATCTGTTTAAATAAATAAACAATGAGGCTGAAAAATGAAAAAAATAATCTCACTTGTACTTGTTTTGCTTACCTTGTCGGCCTGTTCGGGCAAGACCGAGGTTAAACCTCGGCTTGTCGGAATAACTTTTAATGCCGATATGACATATTTTAACGAAAACTACAAGGGAGAATGTGTTATATCCTCTGATGGGGCGCTCACATGTAAGCTGACCGAGCCCGAAAGCCTTTCGGGTTACACGCTAACCCTTTCAAAGGAGGGCATGACAGCCGAATATCTCGGCATAACCTACACTCCGACCGAGAGCAATATGCCTTTTTCGGGAGTTATAGGAGAATTTTATGAAAATATCAGCGAGATAAGCTCTTCTGAAGACTCGGCAAAGAAGAAGGATGACGCGTATATAATTAAAGGCGGCAAGGACGCCGAAGCCTATACATTATATCTGTCATCCACCGGGCTGCCCCAATCTTTGCAGCTCCCCGACGAACGCTTTACGGTCTATTTTTATAATGTAACCGTTTTGAACGAAACTGACGATTAAAGGAAGTATAAATATGTCTATTGAGAAGGTAAAAGAATTTTTTAACGAAAAGGGTATAGGCGACCGCATACGAGAGTTTGATGTGTCCTCGGCTACGGTTGCCCTTGCCGCAGAGGCGCTCGGATGCGAGCCTGCGCACATCGCCAAAACATTATCTTTTAAAAAGGACGATACCTGCATACTGGTCGTTGCGGCAGGAGATGCGAGAGTGGATAACGCAAAATTTAAGGCTGAATTTGGGTTTAAAGCAAAAATGGCCGACTTTGAAGAGGTTGCTCGCCTTTGCGGACATGCTGTCGGCGGAGTTTGTCCCTTTGCGGTGAACGAGGGAGTGGAGGTTTTCCTTGACGAGTCGTTAAGACGCTTTGAAACCGTTTTCCCCGCTTGCGGAAGCAGTAACAGCGCGATAGAGCTTACTGTTGCAGAGCTTGAGGAGTATTCGGGATACTCAAAATGGGTCGACGTCTGTAAATTAATGAATAATGAATAGTGAAAAATTAAGGTGTTTTCGGCTATGCCGAAAACGCATAATATAATGGAGAATACAGATGAAAGAGAATATTAAGGGGAGAAAACTATTGCCTTTGCGGCGAAGCCGCACCTCAATTATTCATTATTCACTATTCATTAAAATAAAGGAATTGTTATGAACAAGGAAATATATATTAAATTAATGAACTATTGGCAAGAACATAAGCGCTTTTGCAAGAGTATGATAGCGGTGGAAAAGGCAGCAGAAATTATTGTCATAATTTCTTATATCGCATTGCTGTTTTATTCTCTTTATGGGGATATAGGCTTTGCGCTTCGTTCGGCAGTTACGAGCATAATTGCGCTTTATATTTGCACTCTGCTTCGCTTTGTGATAAATGCGAGACGGCCATATCAGGTGTATGAGGCATTGCCTGCTATGAATAAGGATACTAAGGGACAGTCCTTTCCGAGCCGTCACCTTACCTCGGTTGCGGTAATATCGATTAGTATGCTTTATATGGGCGTTGCGTTTGGTTGTGTGTTTTTTGCTCTGATGCTTATTATGGGAGCCCTTCGGGTACTACTCGGAGTACATTTTGTAAGGGATGTTACCGTCGGTGCCGCAATAGGTCTGGTTATCGGAATATTAGGAGTATATATATCACCGCTCATAATATAAAACCCTTCTGCGTCTTTCCAACCATTGATCACTTATCACTGAAAAAAGCACCTCGGATGAGGTGCTTTTAATCTTGTAAAAATGATCTGGCAAAATTTTTGATCGCGGTAAAGGATGCGTCGCTGATGTGGTGCTCTATCTTGCAAGCGTCTTCCGCGGCGGTGTCCTTATCGACACCGATCTGCACTAAAAAATCGGTAATGAGAGTATGGCGTTCGAAAATCTTTGTTGCAACCTCGAGACCGGCATCTGTAAGGGTAAGGTATCCGTCCTTGTCCGCAACAACATATCCGCCGCTTTTAAGAAGTCCCATAGCACGGCTGACACTCGGTTTTGAATATCCCATATGCTCCCCTACGTCTATAGCGCGCACAGGTCCTTTTTTTGACAGTACATATATGGTTTCGAGATACATCTCTCCCGATTCCTGAATAGCCATAAAATCACCACCTACTAAGAATATTTTATCATAAAATTTCTCATCTTTCAACATAAATAAATTTCGCCCAAAAAACTATTGACAAATGTTGGTATAAAGGGTATAATACCATATGAAGTTAGCGTTCGCTAACTCGTAATTTCCGCAAAGAGTGGTGATAATGTATGAATCTTCGTAATGCAGTAGAGGGAGAAGAATACATTGTCAGAGAGATACTTACCGACGACGAAGAGCTCGATGCTTTTCTTTTCTCGCTCGGTTGCTACGCGGGTCAGCCTATTACAGTTGTGGCTCATCGACGCGGCGGTATGACGGTATCCATCAAGGACGGAAGATATAACATAGATAATCAGCTTGCGGAGGCTATTATTATATAAGGTACGATGCCCAATCGCACCAAAAAAGGAGCGGACCGAGAGAGTCCGCGCTTATTACACCAAACGGTTAGCCGCTGCTAACCAAAAAGGAGAGAACAATGAGAATTGCATTAGCAGGTAACCCAAACTCAGGTAAGACCACGATGTTTAACGCCCTTACAGGCAGAAACGAAAAGGTTGGTAACTGGGCAGGAGTTACGGTAGAAAAGAAACAGAGCCCTATAAAGAAAAGCTTTTATAAGGAAGATACTCTTATCGCAGTTGACCTTCCGGGAGCATATTCAATGTCGCCCTTTACAAGTGAGGAGAGCGTTACCAGCGACTACGTTAAAAACGCAGAGCCCGACGTAATTATAAACATTGTTGACGCTACCAATCTGTCGAGAAGTCTTTTCTTCACAACCCAGATTTTAGAGCTTGGAATTCCTGTTGTCGTCGCCCTTAATAAGAGCGACGTAAACGAGAAGAAGGAAACGGTTATTGATGCAGAGAAGCTTTCTAAAAAGCTCGGCTGTCCCGTTGTAAATACCGTTTCAACCTCCTCTGAAGGATTAAAAGAGCTTATCAGGACTGCGGTATCGGTAAAGGGCAAGGAGCAGACCGCACCCTATGTTCAGGGAGAGGTTAACCTCTCCGATAAGGCGGCAGTAACAGCGGCTGATAAAAAGCGCTTCGACTTTGTTAATGTGCTGGTGGAAGAGGTAGAGAGCCGCAAGGTTCTGACACGCGAGCGAAATATCGGGGATAAAATCGATGAGATACTTACTAATAAGTGGCTCGGTATTCCGATTTTTGCCGTCGTTATGTTCCTCGTTTTCTACATATCACAGTCAACACTCGGTACCTGGATAGCTGAGGGCTATGAGTTCGAGAACGGAACGGTTATTCCCGGTCTTGTTACCTATATTGAAATGTTTCAGGAATGGGTTGCAACACTCTTCTCCGATGCAAACCCACTTATCACCGCACTGCTTGTTGACGGTGTTATAGGCGGAGTAGCCGCAGTAATCGGCTTCTTGCCTCTCGTTATGGTGATGTACTTCCTTATCGCCCTCCTCGAGGATTGCGGATATATGTCCCGCGTTGCAGTAGTGCTTGACCCCATCTTCAAAAAGGTCGGTCTTTCGGGTAAGAGTGTAATTCCCTTTGTTATAGCAGTAGGCTGTGCCGTTCCGGGTGTTATGGCAAGCCGTACCATAAAGAATGAGCGTGAGCGCAGAGCAACCGCAATGCTCGCTCCCTTTATGCCGTGCGGCGCAAAGATTCCCGTGATTGCCCTTTTCGCAGGCGCATTCTTCGATAATGCAGGTTGGGTCAGCACCATTATGTATCTGCTCGGTATAGTTATCATCTTTATCGGCGCACTTCTCGTTAATAAAATTACGGGACACAAGACTAAGAAATCCTACTTCATCATCGAGCTTCCCGAGTATAAGGCGCCCTCGTTCGGCGGCGCGTTTAAGTCTATGTGCAGTCGCGGTTGGGCATATATCGTTAAGGCGGCTACCATTATCCTCATTTGCAATACCGCGGTTCAGATAATGCAGACTTTTGATTGGTCCTTCTCCGAGGCGGCTTCTGCCGACACCTCTATTCTTGCTTCGATTGCCCGGCCCTTTGCATACCTACTCGTGCCCGTAGTCGGCGTTCTTTCGTGGCAGCTTGCCGCCGCCGCAGTTACAGGCTTTATCGCGAAAGAAAATGTTGTCGGCACTCTGGCAGTTTGCTTTGTGGGCCTTGAAAATCTTATCGATACCGAAGAGCTTGCTCTTATGGAGGGTGCGGGCGCAGAAGTTGCAGGAGTTATGGCTATCACCAAGGTTGCCGCCCTCGCTTA
>JAZQER010000048.1:0-41465 GCA_045539095.1 Acutalibacteraceae bacterium
AAATGAGATCCTGATGTATTTCAGGGCAGGCAAAAAGTCGGCAAATGATGTTCATTTCAGCGATCCTATAGATACTGACAAGGACGGTAACGCCCTCACCCTTATAGATGTTGTCGCAGATGATGTGAATATTGCTGATGATATTGATAAAAAGATGAAGATAGAGCGTATGCGCGTGCTCCTCGACACCGTTCTTGACGACAGGGAGAGAGAGATAGTTCGGCTGCGTTACGGTCTTGACGATGAAGAAGAGCTGACCCAGAAAAAAGTCGCGGCAAAGCTTGGGATATCACGCTCGTATGTTTCCCGTATAGAAAAATCCGCTCTTTCAAAGCTCCGACGGATGCTGTAGTTCTTTCTTTGCGGGGTTATCTATAAGGTTGCCCCTATAATCAAAGCGCGAGCCGTGGCAGGGACAGTCCCAACTCTTTTCATCAGGATTCCACTCAAGTCCGCATCCCATATGGGTGCATCTCGGTATAACGGTATAAAATTTCTTGTCGCTTTCGCGATATATGCCTACCCTTTTGCCGTCCATTGAAATAATACCGCCGTCTCCCACACGGACACTGCTAAGCTTGTACGGAGGCACAGAGAAATTGCCTCTTACCAGTCCTTTGACCGCCTGACCCATCTCTTTTGCGATACCGCCCGCGGCAGTAAGAGAACATCTTTGCGGTGAAAATACCCCTGCGTACTCGTTTTCTCTGCCGCAGATAAGGTCGGTGATTATATCAGCCGCAACGGCAGAGGTAGTCATTCCCCATTTACCGAAGCCCGTAGCAACATACCAATTCGGATGGTAGAGAGACAGTCGTCCTATATATGGCATACCGTCAGCCGTGATACAGTCCTGAGCCGACCAAGCGGCGACTTCGGCACTACCCTTGAATAATCTGCCCGCTGCGGCTCTGAGCAGGTCATATTTTCCACCCGCTGAATTTTCGCCAGTACGGTGTCCACCTCCTCCCAGAAGGATCATATCTTTATATCTTCTGAAAGAATATCCTTCGCCGTCCGCGCCTATATACATACCGTGTATATTGCTTTCAGTTTGCAATGCTAAAACATATGAGCGCTGCTGATACATTTTTGCAAAATAGAGTCCCGGTAGAATGAGAAAGGGATAATGGCATGCAAAGACGATTTGACAGGCTTTGACTTCACAGTGTTCACAGTAAACCGTGTTGCCCTTCACACTTTTTACCGGCGTGTTTTCATAAACGGTCAAGTTCTCAGAAACAGCCTTTATAAACCTGAGCGGATCGAACTGCGCCTGATTTTGGAGTTTCACTGCGCCTGCCACCTTAAAAGGCAGCTCGCACTCATTGATAAACTCGGCTTTAAGCCCGATGTTTTGGCATACCTCTGCCTCGTTTTTCAGCTTCCCCGTCTCAGTAAAAGAATAAACAAATGAGTCAGTATTTTTAAAATCACAATCTATTTTCCTCTCGTTTACACATTTTCTGTACCACTCTAACGCGTCGATATTTGCCTTTGCGTAGAGTCTTGCCTTATTGATACCTAAGTTTTCGGCAAAGTTCGCATAGACGCATCCGTGCTGGGCTGTTATTTTAGCGGTAGTCTTTCCCGTCTGACCGCCTGCGATTCGGTCAGCCTCAAGAACTACGACCCTTTTACCCTCACTCTGTAATCGGTCGGCAATAAGTATTCCTGCAAGCCCTGCTCCGATTACCGCAACCTCGGTCTCAATATTATTTGATAGAGACTCCCGTTGCGGTATTTCATTTTCCATCTGCCATACAGAACCTTTAAACAAAAAAATCACACCCTTTAATCTATAGTTTTGATTAAAAGGTGTGATTTATGTGTTTAAAAGACAAATTGCACAAGCAGCATATAAAGAATTGTACCGCCCGCTATGCTGAGCAGCGTGTTTCTCCTCCACAAATGAAGCAGTACAACCGCTAAGACACCGATAAGTTCAGGTAGTCCGAAAGGATAAGCTATAACGCTGACCGATTTCAGACAGTAGACGCAGAGCATTGCTATAATGGCGTATGGCAGATATTTTCCAAGGTATGTAATTATTTTAGGGGTTTTTTTATTGCCTGAAAATATGACAAAAGGCAGAAAACGGAGGGCTATAGTCACCGCCGCAGAAACTCCTATAGTTAAAGCGACCATTGTATTACTCATCCGTCCTCACCTGCCTCTCTAAAAACCTTCGGCAAATAAGAAGAAGTGCCGCTATCAGCACCATTGACGGAATAAGAAAAGCGTCGGCGCCGAAAATGAGCAGACAAAGTATGCTTGAGCCAAGTCCGATAAGAGCGGGTATATGTTGCTTTGTCGAAAGCCACTGCTCGACAAAAATCGTCACAAACAGCGCGGTCATACAAAAGTCTATCCCTGCGGTATTAAAGGTTATTGCAGAGCCGATAAGAGACCCTGCCGCGCACCCCGTTATCCAATAAATATGATTCACAAGCGATACTGCAAACTGATAATTTTTAGGGTCAGTGTTTTCAGGGTAGTCATCGGTACAGACAAGCGAATAGGTCTCATCGGTCAGCGCAAAGATAAGATACAGCTTTTTAGCACCCGTTTTTTTATACTTGTCCACCATTGAAATACCATAAAACAGATGTCTTGCATTTACCATAAGTGTTGTAAGCGCGGTGGTGATAAGCGAGGCGCCGCCTGTTATGAGATTTATTGCAACATACTGCATTGAGCCTGCATAGATAAATACCGCCATAGCGAGAGAGCAGAGTATTCCATAGCCATGGCTTTCGAGTAATATTCCAAAGCCTATACCGAGCACTATGTACCCTGTCATTACGGGCAGAGTTTTTATGATTACAGTTTTTAAAAAACTCTTATTCATTCTTCAATATATGTAAAGCGTTTGAAGGTTTTACCGTCGCGTGTCAACGTTTCATTCCACATTGAAGCAGGTCTTACCCAATATTCGCCCTTGCCGTAAAGAGCTTTGTATACGACCATATCCTCCATCGTTTCAGAGTGGTGTGCAAGGGCAACGACTTCATAGAGGTTGCCCTTGAAATGACGGTATTTTCCGAATTTTATTTCACTCATATTATTTACAGAACTCGTACATTGTACGGTAGGTCTCATATACATCAAACTTTGCGACGACCTCAAATGGTGCATGCATTGAGAGTACGGGCACCCCGAGGTCTACAACGTCAACACCGAGGTTTGCCACATACATAGCGACCGTTCCGCCGCCGCCGAGATCCACTCTGCCGAGTTCTCCCGTCTGCCAAGCGATGCCTGCCTTGTCGAGCATTGCTCTGACCTCTGCAACATATTCGGCAGAAGCATCCGAGGTACCTGCTTTTCCTCTGGCACCCGTATACTTTGTAATAACTGCGCCGAAGTTAAGCCTTGATGCATTTTTAGGCTCCATAACATCCTTAAAGGTGGGGTCCATTCCCGCATTAACATCGGCAGAAAGGCACTTCGAGTGGCGTAAAGCAACGGTGTAGTCAACACCCTGCATCTCAGCGAGATCGCGAATGACGTATTTGAGGAAAGCAGAGTTCAGTCCCGTATTTCCGTCAGAGCCTGTTTCCTCCTTATCCGCAAGGATAGCGACAGCGGTTTTTTCGGGTTTTTCCACCTCGCAGATAGCCATAAGAGCAGGATATGCACAAACGCGGTCATCGTGTCCGTAGGCACCAATCATGGATCGGTCAAGTCCGATATCGCGCGGCTTTACAGCAGGAACTATCTCAAGCTCTGCCGAAAGGAAATCTTCCTCGGTAACGCCGTATTTTTCATTCAGGATTGACATAACATTGAGTTTTACAAGTTCGCTCGCCTTATCGTCCTTAAACGGCTTACTTCCGATAAGGATATTAAGCTCTTCACCCTTTATTCCATCTGCAAGAGTTCTCTTTGATTGCTCCTGTGCAAGATGGGGTAAAAGATCGGTTACTACAAAGCAAGGGTCCGCTTCATCCTCGCCGATATTAACAGGCACAACGCTTCCGTCCTTTTTGGCAAAAACGCCGTGAAGTGATAGCGGAATTGTAGTCCACTGATATTTCTTTATACCGCCATAATAATGGGTCTTGAAAAGAGCCATATCGGTATCCTCATAAAGCGGATTCGGTTTTAAATCAAGTCGGGGCGAGTCGATGTGAGCGGCAGTTATCTGAACGCCATTGTCTGCACTCTCTTTGCCTACTACGACAAGCGCAACTGTCTTGCCGCGGTTGTTAACATAGTATTTATCTCCCACATTATACTTCTTGCCCTGCTCATATGCGGTGAAGCCTGCCTTTTCAGCTATTGCAATAGCTGCAGCAGCCGCTTCGCGCTCGGTCTTTCCGTCAGAAAGAAACTTCTTGTAGCCTTCGCAAAAATCAGTTATCTTCTCCCATTTTGCATGATCAACATCCGAAAGACCGTTTTTCTTGGAAATAAACAGTTTTTCCTTTAAAAGCTCTGCTTTGCTTTTTTCACTCATAATTCTAACCTCCGATTGAACTAAGTAGGTTTTCAAATTCGGCAATAAAGCTTTCTTCGTCGCCGTTATTATAAATTATATGTTCGGTTTTTGACTTATAAAATTCGTCAGACTTTCCTGCTTTTATCCGAAGCATAGCCGCCTCTTTTTCAATAACATCGCGCTTCATAATGCGCCGGAGCCTTATATCGGTATCCGCCAAAACGGCGATCACCGCCGAGCAAATGGCGTTAATACCGCTTTCAAAAAGGGTCGGCGCATCGAGCAGTATTTTATTATTCTCGGTATTTTCGATTTCATTCTCTAAAAGACGGGTTATAAAGGGGAATATGGTTTTGTTTAAAAGTTCGGTTTGCTCTCTGTTTATAAATGCCTTTTGAGCAAGTATTTTTCGATCAAGCGTACCGTCTGACTTTAAAATATCCTCGCCGAAAGCCGTTGCGAGAGCTTTAAGACATTTCATATCCTCCGTGGCACGTCTTGCAGTTTGGTCACAGTTTATAACGTAATAGCCTTTATCTTCAGCTACTTTACAAACTGTGGTTTTGCCTGAGCCTGTGGGACCTGTGAGCCCTACGATAAATTTTGGTTTTATTACCTTAAAGCCCGCCGCGCGTATCAGTCGGTTATATATAGCAAGTCCGACACCGCTTTTAGAGGGCGCGTGTACATAAACGGTTTTTACACCGAGAGAGTCGCTTTCGCGAAGCAGCTCGAAAACCCGTCTTGCCTGCTCTTCTTCATTCTCAACATCACCCATAGAAAGAGTCTTACAGTTTAGTTTTTTTGCATCCTCCGAAAAGCATATTGCGGCGGAGTTTTCTTTGGAATTTACAAATTTTGAAAACTCTTCACTTTCGGCTTCGACCAAAAAAACCTCAGTTTTGGGTGAGTAATGCTTATACATCATACCGGGAGAAGCCACCTTTTCCCCCTTTTTGGGCTCGGCGAGTACCGCCTTGTCGATAACAAGGTCAGGAAGAACTTCCAAAAGCTCTTCAGCGGTCACGCGACCTGGTCGCAGCAGTCTTGGCGGTGTTACAGCGAGAGATACAACGGTAGACTCTACCCCGACATCACAGTGTCCCGATACTACTACCGCATCTATTCTGCCGTCAAGGTCTAAAATGACGTGGTCGGCGGTGGTGGGACTGGGACTGCCCGAAAGGTTTGCAGACGGTGCGGCAAGCGGACGTTTGCTTTCAGCAATTATCTTTCTCGCAACCTCATTCGACGGCATTCTGACAGCCACCGTATCAAGTCCTGCAGATACGCTTTCGGCGACGCGGTCGGTACGCGGTAGCACCATTGTGAGCGGTCCCGGCCAGAAGCGATCTGCTAGTTTTTCAGCCTTTTCACTAAAATCGCTCACTATATCGTATATCTCGGATATATCTGAAATATGGACTATTAGGGGATTATCCTGCGGTCTACCCTTAGCCTCAAACACTTTTTTTATAGCGTGATCATCATAGGCAGAAGCCGCAAGACCATAGACCGTTTCGGTCGGAATTGCGACTATACCGCCGCGGCGCAAAATTTCTGCCGCGGTTTTTATTCCCTTTAAATCATCATTTAATCTTAAGGTTTTCATTATTCCTCATCGGATTTCAGCATCTCTGCTCTGTAATATGTGATAAGTGAATCTACTACCTCATCAAGGTCTCCGTTCAGTATCTGATCTATTTTGTAAAGAGTAAGACCTATTCTGTGGTCGGTAACTCTTCCTTGCGGATAGTTATAGGTTCTTATACGCTCGCTTCGGTCACCTGTTCCAACCTGCGCCTTACGGTCAGATGCGATAGCCTCGGTTTGCTTTGCCTGCTCCATTTCGTAAAGGCGGGAACGCAGGACTTTCATAGCCTTATCCTTATTCTTGAACTGGCTTCTCTCATCCTGACACTCAACCACAAGTCCTGTAGGTATATGAGTGATACGGATAGCAGACTCGGTCTTATTGATATGTTGACCGCCTGCGCCCGATGAACGGTAGGTATCTATCTGCAAATCGGCAGGGTTTATATCAATTTCAACATCCTCAGCTTCGGGAAGCACTGCAACGGTTACGGTAGAGGTGTGAATTCTGCCCGAGCTCTCAGTTTCGGGAACTCTCTGCACTCTATGAACGCCGCTTTCATACTTAAAGCGTGAATATGCACCCTCACCCTCAATCATAAAGCTGACTTCCTTACAACCGCCAAGCTCGGTTTCATTAAGGTTAATAACATCGACCTTGAAGCGCTTTGCCTCGGCATACATTGAATACATTCTGAAAAGCGAATGTGCAAAGAGAGCAGATTCCTCGCCTCCGGCTCCTCCGCGTATTTCAACAATAACATTTCGGTCGTCGTTGGGGTCTTTAGGTAAAAGCAAAATTTTCAGTTCTTCGCCGATTCTCGCGATGTCTTCCTTTGCGGTAAGATACTCCTCCTCTACAAGCTCCTTGAAATCCTTATCTAGTCCGCCCTCATCGAGAAGCATTTTTGCCTCTTCCTCAGCATTTTTAGCCGCGGTATATTCACGGAACTTTTCCACAACGGGAGAAAGCTCCTTGTGCTCCTTCATAAGCTTTTTAAAAAGCTCATTATCGGAAACCACCTCAGGTGTGGACAAAAGCCCATTTATTTCCTCAAAGCGTTTTTCTACAAATGCTAATTTATCAAACATATATTTATTACTCTCCGTCTTCGCGAATTATTTTTTTAATACTCTTTTCAATATTCACTCTCGGCGCCATTACCTCATGGCCGCAACCCGTACAGCGAATTTTAAAATCCATCCCTATGCGGAGGACGCTAAAGGTGTTAGCTCCGCAGGGGTGTTTTTTCTTCATAAGCAGGGTGTCTCCTACCCTTACATCCATCGGCAAAGCCTTCGCCCCCTTTTAACATTTAATTCATTATACAATAATATTATGATTTACGCAATATCTTCTTGATAAACAGAAATTATAATGTTATTATTAATATAAGAATGTTCTGGAGGTAGAATAGTTGTCTGCTATTAAAATATTTCACACTGCCGACCTGCATATCGGTTCCGAGCTCTCTTATCTCGGAACTAAGGCAGAGGAGCGACGATTTGAGGTAGCATCGGTATTTAAAAAAATAGTTGATTACTGTGTGGGTAACAATGTCGAAATATGTCTTATTGCGGGAGATCTTTTCGACTCCAATACCGCGGCGGCAGAATTTGCGCCCTCGGTATTTGAGTATATAACCTCTGCGCCCAATGTGAGATTTTTGTATGTAGCAGGAAATCACGACCCCCTAGATGCAGCGTCACCTATGAAGTCCTCTGACCTTCCCGAAAATCTTTTTGTTTTCGGCACTGAATATGAAATTAAAGAATTCCCGGACCTTAAAGCCCGTGTAATAGGCCGTTCGTTTGCTCATTCCTCTATGGAAGCCGTCGAATTTAGTACCGTTCTTCCCGATGACGGTTTTGTGAATATAATGCTTCTTCACGCCGATATAGTCAGTGATAAAAACAGCCCTTACAACCCGATAGACAAGACATTCATTGAAAATTCGTGCGTAGATTATCTGGCTCTCGGTCACATACATAAGCGTACGGGGATATCCAAAATCGGCAATACTTATCTGTCCTACCCGGGTTGCCCTGAAGGACAGGGTTTCGACGAAGAGGGTGTCCGCGGGGGATATTGCGGCCTGCTTTCTAAAGGCTCCTGTGAGCTTTCTTTTGTAAAACTCTGCCGTCGTGTACACAGAGTGGAAAAAATAGATGTTTCTTGTGCCAAATCTTCAATAAATGCCGCAGATATTATCCTTAAACAACTTTTTAATTCCTACGGCGAGGGCTTTGAAAACGATCTTTATAAAATAATCCTCATAGGCTCGACGAATGAGAGCGTTACACTTAAAACTGCAGAGATACTGCAGATATTAAGGGATAAGCTTTATTTCGTAAAGGTAACGAAATGCACCAAAAAAGCTTATGACCTTGAATTGCTTAAAAATGAAGTGTCGCTCAAAGGTGTTTTTGTAAGCAAAATGCTTCATAAGATAGCATCGGCTGATGAGTCTGATAAGCCTATTTATGAGTCAGCCCTATATCTCGGTCTTAACGCTTTTGATTCGGAGGTGGCATACAATGAAGATTAAATCTGTAGATATTGCCTCCTTCGGCAAATTCAAAAATTATAAAATTGATTTTTCAGACGGTTTCAATGTCATTTATGGCCAGAATGAAGCAGGAAAATCCACCGTTATGTCTTTCATTAAAATGATGTTTTACGGCAACGGAGGAAGAGTTTCGGACCTTGATAAGAATCTTCGTAAAAAATATATGCCGTGGGACTCGTCACTTATGGCGGGAAGCATCGAGTTTTCTCATAGGGGCAAAAACTACCGTTTGATGCGCGAATTCAAGGGCTCCAACTCTACAGATAAGATTACCCTTATCAATATTGATATAGATACCGAAGTCAGCGTTTCGGGCAAGGGTGATATTGGTAGCTCAGTTTTCGGACTCAGTGAAGCGGCTTTTGAAAAAAGTGTATTTATCAGTACTCTTGGCGCTCCTGCAAAGGACAGCGCCGCAGAAAGTGAGATAAACGGAAAACTTTCAAATATCGCAGCATCGGGTGACCAAGATATCTCGCAGGAACTGGTTGCCTCCCGACTTAGAAAAGCTAAAGAAGCACTTATGTCCAGGAGCAAAAAGGTAGGCAGTTATGATAAGGCTGTAGCCGAACTTTCAAGCCTTGAAGAGGAGATAGAATCGGCGCGTGAGCGCGAAAATCAGGCCGTTGCGCTTGAAGTTATCATAGCCGAAAAGGAAGCGGAAGCGAGTGCTGTAAAGACCGAAGGTGACCGACTTTTTGCTATTATGAAAAAGGCTGAACTTTTTAAAAAGCGCTCTGCTCTCACCAAATATATTGAAGCCTATGGTGCCGCAGAAAAAGCCAAAAGTGCGTTGACACTGCCTGACGGCAGCCTCGCTACTAAAGAATATGCAGACAGTATCAAAGATGCAGTAAGCAACATTACCATCATCGAAAAGTCACTTTCAGATAAGAATACCGCAGCAGAAGCCGTTAAAGATGAGATAAGCGCTCTCTCGACTGATGATGAAAGCTCTGCTTCTGAATCTTTGAACGCTAGAAAACAAGAGCTTGAAAACAATCTTCGCGAGCTTGACAGCCGCGCTGACACTGTGCGCGAATCACTAACCATTCTGCAGATAGCTGCATCGGTAAAGCCACAGAAAAAGCCTAACCTTGCATTTTTGATAAT
Organism: Acutalibacteraceae bacterium; assembly: GCA_045539095.1. Classification (GTDB taxonomy): domain Bacteria; phylum Bacillota; class Clostridia; order Oscillospirales; family Acutalibacteraceae; genus SFWF01. Next base: position 9,721 of record JAZQER010000048.1, read on the forward strand.
AGGTCTGGCGCTTACATTCATATTCGGCGTTGCCGCCGCGTTCACTGTAAGGAGTAACACTCCCCTTTTGTACGGTGAAATTGTCGGCGCCGTTGTTGGACTTGTTCTCTTTGTGCTCGGTTTTGTTTTAAAACGCTCGGTAACGGATGACGATATAACTGAAGATCTTATGAAAACTCAGTCTGAGCTTGACGGAATCTTAAAACGGATAGCCGCCACAGAAGATGAGTTTAGTGCCGTCAATAGTGAAATTAACACCAAGCTTATTGAGCAAGGCGGTAAAAAAGCGCTGCTCTCTGCAAAACAAACCGAGCTTCTCGCAAAGCAGGAAGAGGTTATCTCGGTAAAATCTCAGTTGCTTGATGCCGAAAACGTTCTATCGGTCCTTTGTAAGCCTTTCGGTCTTATATCAGACAAGTCTGATGCATTACAAATAGCGACAAAAATAGAACGTCACCTCAGCGAACTGTCATCAGCCAATATTATGCTCAACTTAGCCGCTGATTCTACCAACTGTCAAAGCTACGAAGAGGCCATAAACCGACTAAATGACCTGAACTTGGATGAGACACTTCGCGATATTTCTCCCGAAGAGGCTGAGTCAGCAAAGGATAAAATAAAAGCCTTTACCCTTGAATCGGGCAAGCTTCGTGAGGAACTCGCTACTTTAAAGGGCAAACTCAAAACGCTTACAGCAAGCGGAAAGACCGTTCCGCTACTCGAATTGCAAAAGACCGAGCTTGAAAGCAGTATTGCTTCTCAAAAGAAGTTTTGCGACTCTGCAGATATCGCGATGGAAGCCCTTGCAGAAGCCGCTGCTACTATGCGTCAAAGCTTTGGCGGAGCGCTTGAAGCAGATACAGCAAGAATATTTGCAGCTCTTACCGATAACGCCTATTCGTCGCTTGATATATCCAAGGACCTTGAGATAAAGGTTGGTAGTGACGGAGTTTTCGGTGCTAAAGAGTGGCAGTTTTTAAGTGCCGGTACCGTAGATCAGGCTTATCTTGCCCTGCGGCTTGCTCTTATAAAGCTTATAAGTGAAGAAAAAGATTCTTTACCGCTTATAATAGATGACTGTTTAGCTCAATACGATGACCAAAGAGCCGACAAGGCGATGAACTTTTTGAATGAGTTCTCCAAAGAGCATCAACTGATCTTTTTCACCTGCCACACTAATATAAAAAAAACAGCTGAAAAGCTGGGTATAAATACAATAAATATGTAAGGAGACTTCATTATGGTAACGACAAGAGGCTTTGGAATGACAAACAAAGGCGAACAGGTCACACTTTACACTATTGACAGTGGTAAAGCTTCAATATCTGTATGTGACTTCGGCGCTACACTGGTCAGCTTTGAGGTGCCCGATAAGAATGGCGCTATGACTGATATCGTGCTTGGCTTTGATGACGGCGCAGGCTACGATAACAATCGCGCTCCCTATTTTGGCGCAACTGTCGGCCGCTTCGGTAACCGCATATCAAACGGCAAATTCACACTCAACGGCACTGAGTACACTCTTCCGATAAACAACGGTAAGCACTCTCTGCACGGCGGTATTAACGGTTTTACATTCAGAATGTATGAGATGGAAGTCGGAGATAATTGGATAGCAGGCTCTATTCTTTCACAAGACGGCGAGGAAGGCTACCCCGGAAATATGAAGTTTACGGTAAAATACACTCTTAACGGAACCGACCTTGAAATAGAATATTTTGCTGAGAGCGACAAGGACACCCTTGCCTGCTTTACCAACCATTCTTACTTTAACCTTAACGGCTCAACCAGCGGCAAGGATGCGCTTAACCATACCTTACAGGTTATGGCTGAAGCATACGGCGTTGTCGATGACGACGCTATGTTTACAGGTCTTATCCGTCCTGTAAAGGATACCATTTACGATTTCCGCAAGCCCGCGCTTCTAAGGGATAAACTGCTCAGCGGAGACGCCGACATCGCCCGTACCAGTGACGGAATTGACAATTTCTACGTATGTAAAGGCGAGCGCACAGATCTTTATCTCTGCTCTTCTCTCTACTGTGAAGACAGCGGAATCAAGCTTGACTGCTATACCGATCAGGTAGGCGTTCAGGTATATACCGCCGCTTGCACCGACGCTATAGGCAAAAAAGGAACCTACCACGGAAAATATTCGGCAGTCTGCCTTGAAACTCAGGGCTATCCCGATGCTCCGAACATTCCCTATGTCCCCTCAGCAGTACTAAAAGCCGGAGATAAATTTTATTCCAAAACAGTTTATAAAGCAAGTGTAAAATAAAAAATTAGCGGATGTCCAATCGGGCATCCGCTTTGATTTTACCTATTAATAATTCTCTGCTCTGACTTCAAAATATGACTTCGGATGAGCGCATACGGGGCAAACTTCGGGAGCCTTTTTGCCCATTACGAGATGTCCGCAGTTACGGCATTCCCACATTGTTTCCTCACTCTTTTCAAATACAGCCTGCATCTCTACATTGGAGAGAAGAGCGCGATATCTTTCCTCGTGAGATTTTTCAATAGCGGCTACCATACGGAACTTCTTTGCCAACTCGGGGAAGCCTTCCTCATCAGCCTCGCCGGCAAAGGTAGAGTACATATCGGTCCCCTCGTAGTTTTCGCCCTCAGCAGCAGCAAGAAGATTTTTTGCAGTATCTCCAAGTTCTCCGAGCTCCTTAAACCACATTTTAGCGTGTTCCTTTTCGTTATCTGCAGTCTTCTGGAAGATAGCGGAAATCTGCTCATATCCTTCCTTCTTTGCAACAGATGCAAAATATGTATACTTGTTTCTTGCCTGACTCTCGCCAGCAAAAGCGGTCCAGAGGTTCTTTTCGGTCTTTGTGCCTGCGTATTTCATAGTTTTCTACTCCTTGGTATTAAAATAATAATTATTACTAGTTTTAATTATATATCATTGGAAAGATTTGTCAAGAGTTTTTTTCTTTCAATTCAAAAACCCTTTTGCTGTAATAATACTGGACTTGATTATCTATTATTACAAGATAAAACTCATCGCCGTTTTTAAGATTTTCAAGTTGACTATAGTATTTGGCACTATCAAGTAAATATCCGTTTATATGCACCTTATCATAATACATTATTTTATAGTTTGCGCGAGTTTCTCCGTGATTTTTAAATATTACGTGAATGGTATCATGCAAGCGCATCCTCAAGCTACCACCTATTGTTCGGAATCTCACACCACCGAAGTGTCTGTCTACCGCGACTAGCGTGTCGCTCACTACGTAAAAATTCTTTATTCCGGAAAACGCGCGCCATCTTTTCACCGTTTCGCAGACGATAAATACTACCCATATTAACGTAATAATCATTATCAGCGCAAATATAAGGTAATATACAAAAGGCGCTTTATCTTCTCCACTTAAAAGCATAATTACGTCAAACACCATAAGCAAAACAAAAATTATAGACCACACCGAATATCCCATAGCATCTGAACGAAGTTTTTTACGCAGATCCAGATAGATATCATCATAGGTCAGTTTTTGCTTTCTATTCTCCTCATCATAACGCCACGCCATATGCTCACATCTCCTTTTTCAAATACTACCGTTCAGGGTGACGGAGTCCTTTTGGCAGACCAAGTATATAGTCTGCGGAAACCTTAAAAAATTTACAATATGCTATAATATCTTCATCGTTAATATGCGCTGTACCTGTCTCTAATCTTGAAATTTGCATCTGACTTAGGTTTAACTTTTTACCAAGCTCAGTCTGATTAAGATTTGTGTTTTCTTCACGGAGTGCTTTAATTCTTTCAGCAATTGTCATAAAATCACCTCTGAAAGAATTTTATCATAAACGAAAATCGACTATTGATATTTAAACGAATTTCGTTTATAATGTTCATACGCACTCTGCTTACGCCACACAACTCTGAACTTAGGCTCTGGCGCCAACCAACACAAAAGGAACCGCCAATTAGACGGTTCCTTTTGTGTTCTGTACTTACCTATAAAGTCTTAAAACGGATAGAATCAGATGTTGGAGCGTTTTTCTCCTATGCCAAGACGTATCGTGTATACTTCGGGCATAGGAAAAAAGGCTAAAAAGAAAACGACCCGAATTTCGGGTCGTGAATCTTTTGTCCTACGCTGATTGTAGCCGTTTTTTATGCCTTGCCGACAGAGCCGAAGAGCTCCATCTTCTCGCGTACAGTAGCCTTAATAGCTTCTACGCCGGGAGCGAGAATCTTTCTGGGATCAAAGCCCTTACCAACAAGGTCCTTACCCTCTTCGATATACTTTCTGGTTTCAGCTGCGAAAGCGAGCTGGCACTCGGTATTAACATTGATCTTGGAAACGCCGAGAGAAATTGCCTTCTTGATCATATCAGCAGGGATGCCTGTGCCGCCGTGAAGAACGAGGGGCATTGTGCCTGTGAGCTCCTGAATAGCAGCAAGTGTATCGAAAGAAAGACCTGCCCAATTTTCAGGGTACTTACCGTGGATATTACCAATACCTGCAGCGAGCATTGTAACACCGAGGTCTGCGATCATCTTGCACTCTGCGGGGTCAGCAACCTCACCGCCACCGATAACGCCGTCTTCTTCACCGCCGATAGCACCAACCTCAGCCTCGATAGAGAGACCGAGCTTATTTGTGAGCTCAACGAGCTCCTTAGTTTTTTCGATATTTTCCTCAATGGGATACTTAGATCCATCGAACATTACGGAAGAGAAGCCTGCTTCGATGCACATCTTTGCGTGCTCGTAAGAACCGTGGTCAAGATGGAGAGCAACAGGAACGGTAATTCCGAGCTCGTCGATCATTCCGTTAACCATTCCAACTACGGTCTTGTAGCCGCACATATACTTACCTGCACCCTGGGAAACACCGAGAATAACAGGAGACTTTAATTCCTCTGCGGTCTGCAGGATAGCTTTTGTCCATTCAAGGTTGTTGATGTTGAACTGACCAACGGCATATTTACCGGCTTTAGCCTTGTTCAGCATTTCTTTTGCAGAAACTAACATAATAAAAATCCTCCAAAAAATGTATTTTTACATCACTTAATATGATATATCAAAATAACGTAAAAATCAAGATGTGAAAACTAAATTTTTAATCTTTTTTCTCAAGTTTCTCTTCAAGCAGTGCAGGGTCCTCAAGATAGGTTCTGAATTTGCGGAAGGCTTTTGCAAAATAGAGTCCGGAACAGATGCGTTCATCCATTACGACACCGAGGGGTATGCATTTCTCAAATACTATCTCGCCGTTCTTTCTTTTTGCAACCTCTCGGTTTTTACCCATTGCGATAAAGACGCTTGTCGTTCCGAAGTTGTAGATGTGGTGATAGATATGATTTGTTCGGATTGAAGCTAGGTTCGTGATGGTCAGCGATGCGTGGAAGGGAGAAAGATCGGTAATAAACTTCGGGAGAAGTCCGTAACGGTCAAGCAACTTGAAGAGACCGACTGCAATATTGCAGACACCGGGAAGTGATACCAGGAAGCTTATCATCTTATCTGTGTTGTTGACCGTAGATGCTTCACGGTTGCTCTCGACATATTCGTTCATCTTCTCGTTTACCTCGAAGATGTTGTCGTCAAGCTCGAACTTGACCTTAGACATAGTCTCCTCTTCGGTTACAAGACTCTTGAGAACTACCATTGCGACCTTAAACTCCTTATGAGTGTAGATCTTCTTATTAACGATAAAGTTGTTAAGAAGTGGGAATTCATAAGCCGTTCTCAGGTACGCCGCAGTTACGACCGACATATGGCTCATTCTGATGCCTTCCTTACGTTTTGCGTTAATATAGTTCTGAATAGGCTCTACAGGTATGTCAACGGTAGTCATATTCATAGCGTCGTTTCTTTTATTCATTATGTACGGAACCACTGTATACATAGGGTCCGCTTTTCTCACTCTTTTTCCGTCTGCGCGAAATGCCATAGAGAAATCCTCCGTTCACAATTTATTAACAAAGTTATTGTACCTCAAAAATCGACATATTGCAACAAAAAGTTGCTGTATCAACAAAATAAAGGATGATGAGTGTTTTCATCATCCTTTATTAACTATGCAGATATATCGTTCTTGAATTTCTGTGTTTATAAACGCTAAGTATCAGTCCCACCGACAGCATAAGGCATAAAAGACTTGTGCCTCCCGCGCTGAAAAACGGCAATGTGACACCGATTACAGGAAGCACCGAGATGCACATTCCGAGGTTTATTACGGTCTGTCCGAATATCATTGCAAAAACCCCGACCGCGATATACATCCCCCTGTCATCAGAGCAGAGTCTACCCACCTTTATACAGCGAAGGCATATGGCAGCAAGCAATATAACAACAGCGAGACAGCCGAGCAGTCCGAGCTCCTCTCCGATGCTTACAAATATAAAGTCATTATATCCCTCGGGAACTGTATTGCTCCCCGTAAGCTCTCCATTGAAAAGTCCCTGCCCGGTCACTCCACCGTTTGCAAGGGCTATTCTTCCCTGCCACTGCTGATAATCGGCGCCGAGCAGATCATCCTCAAGGTCAAACATACCGATTATTCGCGAACGCTGATCGTCATTCATAACAAAGAAGTATATGAGCGGCGATGAAGCCAAAAGAGCCACAGCGGCAATGATATAATATCTTATTTTAAGTCCCGCCGCGAACATCATACAAATGAACATAAAGCCAAAAATAAGTGCGGTTCCCGCGTCACCCTGAAAAAGAATAAGCCCCACAGGAAAAGCGCCGTGAACGACTAGGGGGATAAGAGTCTTAAATTTATTTATATCGTGCTCTTTTGCATATCCTAAATGAGCCGTAAATGTTATGATAAAGCAAACCTTTAAAAGCTCAGACGGCTGAAAAGAAATTCCACCGGGCAACAGCAGCCATGCCTTATCATCGGTGCCTGCAGGCGCAAAGCCGATAAAAAAGGTCAGAATAACGGGAATCAGCCCGAGCGGCGCCGCCAGGTACCACCTTTTGAGTATATCCTTGAAATCAAAATTGGAAATAAATATTGCGGCAACAAGCCCCGCAAAGCCTGATATACACTGTGTAAAAAACTGAGACAGGCTCTCTGTATATCGGGTAGCCGACATAACAGCAACACAGCCATAGGCCGTTGTAAAGAAAACAAGCAACAGCATTATTTTATCTGTTTCACGGATATAGTCAGCTACTGCACCCATTGATCTTCTCGCCATATCGACACCCCGCTTTCGTTTTTTATTTTATTATATTACAATAATATTTTAAAGTAAACCCTTTTCTATTTGGAAAAAATATGTTATACTGTTAACAATACTGAAAAATCTGCGTTTTGCAGAAAATTATGAGGTGATTTTAATGCTTTCGGATATCGAAATTGCTCAGGGTGCAAAAATGCTCCCGATTACAGAGATTGCAAAAAAGCTGTCCGTAGACGCTGACGATCTCGAGCTTTACGGAAAATACAAAGCAAAGTTTTCTGAAGAGCTTTTTGAAAAGGTAAAGGACAGACCCGACGGAAAGCTTATCCTTGTAACCGCTATAAACCCGACTCCCGCGGGCGAGGGCAAGACCACCACCTCGGTCGGTCTCGGACAGGCTATGCCTCTCATCGGAAAGAATGCCGTTATAGCTCTTCGTGAGCCCTCGCTCGGTCCTGTTTTCGGAATAAAGGGCGGCGCCGCAGGCGGCGGATATGCTCAGGTAGTTCCTATGGAGGATATTAATCTTCATTTTACCGGAGATATGCACGCTATCACCGCTGCAAACAATCTGCTTTGTGCACTGCTTGATAACCACCTTCAGCAAGGTAACTCTCTCGGCATAGACCAAAGAAGAATAGTGTTCAAACGCTGTCTTGATATGAATGACCGTGCGCTTCGCTATGTTAATGTAGGTCTTGGCGGTAAGGTTAACGGCATCCCGCGTGAGGACGGATTCCAGATAACGGTTGCCAGTGAAGTCATGGCAATACTTTGCCTTTGCAGCGACCTTCAGGACTTGAAGCGCCGACTCGGTAACATCCTTGTTGCTTATACCTATGACAATAAGCCTGTCTTTGCAAGAGACCTTAAAGCCGAGGGCGCTATGGCGGCTCTTCTCAAGGACGCTATCAAGCCTAATCTTGTACAAACTTTAGAGAACACGCCTGCTATTATGCACGGAGGACCTTTCGCAAACATTGCTCACGGCTGTAACTCAGTACGTGCCACAAAGCTCGCTTTAAAGCTTGCCGATTACACGATTACCGAAGCCGGCTTCGGTTCTGACCTCGGCGCAGAGAAGTTTATGGACATCAAGTGCCGTCTTGCAGGACTCATCCCCTCTGCTGTCGTTCTTGTTGCAACTGTCCGCGCACTGAAATATAACGGTGGCGTTCAAAAAGCCGACCTTGCTGCCAAAAACCTTGACGCGCTGAATAAAGGTATCGTAAACCTCGGCGCACATATTGAGAATATGAAGAAGTACGGCGTACCCGTAGTTGTCGCAATCAACCGCTTCGGCACCGATACAGATGCCGAACTCAAAGTAATTGCAGATTACTGTGAGGAAATGGGCGCTGACTTTGCTCTTTCCGAAGTATTTGCAAAGGGCGGCGAGGGCGCTATCGACTTGGCAAAGAAGGTAGTTGCTGCTTGTGAAAAGCCTTCAAACTTCGCACCTATCTACGATGCAAATCTTTCTATCAAGGAAAAGATTACTGCTATCGCAAAGACTATCTACGGCGCAGACGGTGTTGCTTTCACCGCCGATGCCGAAAAGAATATTAAGGAAATAGAGGAGCTCAGCCAGGGTATGCCCGTTTGTATCGCAAAGACCCAGTATTCTCTCTCCGACAACGAAAGGGCTCTCGGCAGACCGACAGGCTTTACGGTCACCGTACGCGAGGTCAAAATATCTGCAGGAGCAGGCTTTGTAGTTGCGCTTACAGGCTCTATTATGACAATGCCCGGACTTCCCAAAGTACCCGCAGCCAACAATATAGATATCAATGACCAAGGTAAGATAACGGGTCTGTTCTGATGATTGAGATTATAACAAACAGCCCTGCCGATACCGAACGTTTTGCCGAAAAATTGGCAGATAAACTTTCAGGCGGCGAGATAATCGCCTTTCGTGGCGGTATGGGTATGGGAAAGACTTGCTTTACAAGAGGGCTTGCAAAAGGGCTTGGTTTTGGTGACTCTGTCACCTCACCAACCTTTGCCCTTGTAAATGAATATATAGGCGGCAGACTGCCATTATATCATTTTGATATGTACAGAGTTGAAAGCTGGGAGGATCTTTACTCCACAGGATATTTTGATTATCTTGAGTCGGGCGGTGTGATTGCCGCTGAGTGGAGTGAAAATATTGAAAATGCGCTCGAGGGTAAGGTTATCACGGTCGAATTCGAGCGAATAGGCGATAACATCCGCAAAATAACAGTAACGGGAGAGGGCTTATGAAAATTTTAGCATTAGAATGTTCTGCGGGTCCTGCATCCTGTGCCATAGCGGAAAATGGTGTTATTATCGCGTCTGATTTCACAAATGTTAAAATGACCCACTCGCAGACTTTGATGCCTATGGTCAAGAGTATGCTCGATAAAGCAGATTTAGAAATGAGCGATATCGACGCTCTTGCTATCAGCAACGGCCCTGGCTCGTTTACGGGTATACGCATCGGCATCAGCGCTGTTAAAGGGCTTGCCGCGCCGAAGAAGCTTCCCTGCTACGCTGTGTCGACACTTCGCACTATCGCAGAGAATTTTCGCAACACCGACTGTATAGTATGCGCTGTTATGGACGCGCGCTGTAATCAGGTGTATAATGCGCTTTTCAAGATATCTGACGGTGCCGTTACAAGACTTTGTGATGACCGCGCTCTTATGATAGACGAGCTTATGCAGGAATTATCTGCAACAAAGGACAATATAATAATAGCCGGAGACGGCGCAGGTCTTTTTGATGGGTATGCGGGTGGTAATATCACTGTCGCAGATGAGGAAAGAAGATACCAGGCCGCTTCGGGTGTGGCTCTGGCGGCCTTAGAATATGAGGCTGTCATACCTAATAAACTTATGCCGTTTTATCTGAGGTTGCCTCAGGCAGAACGTGAATTAAAATCTAAAAAAGGAGAAAAATAAAATGAAAATAGCAATTGGATGCGACCACGGCGGTCTCGAACATAAAAACGCAATTAAAGAGCACCTTGAAGGCAGAGGCTTTGAGGTTGTCGATTCCGGAATTTACGAGCAGGTATCGGTAGATTATCCCGATATCGCAGAAAAGGTATGCGCTAATATACTCAGCGGCGAATGTGAAAGAGGATTCCTCGTTTGCGGAACAGGTATCGGTATGAGTATTGCCGCAAATAAGATAAAAGGCATCCGCGCCGCTGTCTGCAGCGAGCATTTCAGCGCTAAATACACCCGACTCCATAACGATACAAATATTCTCTGTCTCGGCGGCAGAGTTATTGGCATTGGTACGGCTCTTGAGCTCGCAGATATATTTGTAGATACCGAATTTGAGGGTGGTAGACACGCAAACCGCGTTGCAAAAATCACCGCGCTCGAAAATAAATAATCGGAGGGAAAATCTTGAGCAATATCTGGCATAATATTAATCCCAAGAGAATAAACCCTAAAGATTTTATTGCCGTAATCGAGATTGAAAAGGGCAGTAAGTGTAAATATGAGCTTGATAAAGAAACGGGAATTCTTATTCTCGACAGAATCCTTCACACCTCTACCCACTACCCCGCAAACTACGGCTTTATACCCCGCACCTATGCAGATGACCTTGACCCGCTTGACGTTCTTGTCCTCTGCTCGCAGAAGCTGGGGCCTATGACGAGCGTGCGCTGCTATCCTATCGGCGTTATCACCATGATCGATGCGGGCAGAAGCGATGAAAAGATCATCGCCATCCCCTTTAATGATCCGTCCTACAATTGCTATACAGATATTGACCAGCTCCCGAAGCATATTTTTGAAGAGATGAAGCATTTCTTCAAGGTATATAAGGAGCTCGAAAGCAAGGAAACGGCCGTTGATGAGGTAAGAGGCCGCGCCGATGCTGAAAGCATTATCGCCGCCGCTATCGACGGGTATATTGAAAATTATTGCAAGTAAAGCGAACACCCGAAGTTAAATTCGGGTGTTTTTATCAAAACTCAACCTACGGTTTGTAGATTTTTAACTGCCTGCATTTATAATAGGTTATGAAAGGAGGAGCAAAAATGGACCAGATAAAGATTGGAAGATTTATTGCCGAAAAGAGAAAAGAGCAGGGTCTTACACAAATGCAGCTTGCCGAAAAACTCTCTGTTACCGACAGAGCCGTTTCTAAGTGGGAAAACGGTAAATCAATGCCCGATTCTGCCATTATGCTCTCTCTTTGCGAGGCGCTAACCATTAGCGTAAATGATCTATTACACGGGGAGGTAGTTACTATGGATAACTATAACAAGGAATCAGAAAAATTATTACTTGAAATGGTAAAGCAAAAAGAAGAGGCAGATAAAAAGCTTTTGTCACTCGAAATGCTTATAGGAACCTTTTCAATAATAATACTTTTAGGCTTTTGTTTTGTAGCTTCATTCTTCCAAATGGAAGATTGGCTGAGAATTGTGTTTATTGTTTTAGGTTTCGTTATCGGTTTAGTCGGAATTATGTTTGCTCTAAGAATCGAGCAGACCGCCGGCTACTACAAGTGTAAAGCCTGCGGACATAAATATGTCCCGACCTTTAATAGCGTACTTTGGGCAATGCACATGGGCAGAACGAGATATATGAAATGCCCAGAATGCGGCAAAATGTCCTGGCAAAAAAAGGTAATATCAAAAGATAAAAATAATTGAGCAGAATGATTTTTTATTCTTCGCGGCTCGAAAAGACGGCAAAAAATCATCCGAATTTGGATGTTGAGGGTGCAGTCTCCAGCCAAGGAATCGATCCCTACAAATATATATCGCGAAGAATTATAAAATCAGGCAAAATAATATGCAGAAAGTCTTTTCTCCGAGCGAAGATGTATGCAGATACCTCGAGCGAGGAAAAAGACTTAAAAAGCCACGACTTCACAGTCGTGGCTTTTGCTCTGCGCTTATTTTGCCGATTTTTTTATTCTTCACGGCCGCAGCAGCGTTTATATTTCTTTCCGCTACCACAGGGACAAAAGGCGTTCTTTGCAACTGCGCCCTTACCGCGGACGGTAGTTGATACCGTGCCGTCGCCTGCGGTGTCCGATTCCTCGGCAACCTTTTCGCGCTTTATCTCTTCATCCTTGCGAATACGAACAGTAAGCACCAGCTTTGCAGTCTGCTCGCGGATAGCGTCGGTCATAGCGGAGAACATATCGAAGCTTTCGTTACGGTACTCGACAACAGGATTGTGCTGACCGTATGAACGAAGACCGATGCCCTGCTTTAACTGGTCCATAGCATCGATATGCTCCATCCAGTTGGTATCAACGCTCTTCAGCAGCATTACGCGCTCCATCTCGCGCATAATCTCGGAGCCAAACTGCTCTTCACGCTCTTCATAAAGCGAGTAAGCCTTTTCCTTTAAGGTTTCAGCAACATCAGTTGGCTCTATATTGTTCAGTTCATCAACACTGTAGTTAAGCTCCTCTTCGCCGATGAGCCAGCCTGCAAAGAACTCGCGAAGTCCGTCTAGGTTCCACTCATCAGAGGCCTCCCCGTCAAGATATTCATTTACCGTTGTATCAACAAAGTCTCCTATCATCTTCTTGATAGTCTCCTGAATATCCTCGCCGTCGAGCACCTTGTTCCTCTGAGCATAGATAAGCTCTCTCTGACGGTTCATAACATCGTCATATTCAAGCACGCTCTTACGGATAGCAAAGTTTCTGCTCTCGATCTTGCCCTGAGCAGACTCAATAGAACGTGACAACATACCGTTTTGCAGCGGCATATCCTCATCAACATTGAGAGTATTCATCATAGCCGCCATTCTCTCGCCGCCAAAGAGACGCATAAGATCGTCTTCCATAGAAACGTAGAAGCGTGTGCGACCGGGGTCACCCTGGCGTCCCGCACGTCCTCTGAGCTGGTTATCGATACGGCGTGATTCGTGACGCTCTGTACCGATTATAAAGAGTCCGCCCGCTTCCCTTACCTTATCGGCTTCGGGCGCTATTTCTTCCTTGAACTGAGTATAATATTGGGAATATTCCTCACGCGCTTTTAAGATATCAGCGTCCTCAGTGTCGCCGTAGCCAGTTGCTTCAGCAATTATCTCATCACTGTAGCCGGTCTTTTTAAGCTCACTTTTTGCAAGGTATTCGGCATTACCGCCGAGCATAATATCGGTGCCTCGTCCTGCCATATTGGTGCCTATGGTAACGGCGCCGAATTTACCCGCCTGAGCAATTATCTCAGCTTCCTTTTCGTGATGCTTTGCATTGAGGACATTGTGCTTTATTCCGCGGCGCTTCAGCATACTACTCAGTATCTCACTCTTTTCGATAGTTACAGTACCGACAAGCACAGGCTGACCTATCTTATTACATTCCTCTATCTGGTCTATAACGGCATTGAACTTTGCTTTTTCGCTCTTATAAACAACATCAGGCTCATCAACACGGATAACCTCTTTATTGGTGGGTATCTCGATAACGTCGAGACGGTATATCTCGCGGAATTCGCCCTCCTCGGTCATAGCTGTTCCCGTCATACCCGAAAGCTTACCGTACAGACGGAAAAGATTCTGGAAAGTAATTGAGGCAAGAGTCTTGGACTCGTGGGCGACCTTAACGCCCTCCTTGGCTTCGATAGCCTGATGAAGTCCCTCGTTATAGCGGCGTCCGAACATAAGACGGCCTGTAAATTCATCGACGATAATAACCTCGCCGTCCTTGACGACATAGTCAACATCACGCTTCATAATACCGTGAGCGCGGATTGCCTGTTGAATATGGTGCGAAATGGTAATGTTTTCTGCGTCGTTCAAATTCTCAAGTCCGAAATATTCCTCCGCCTTTTTAACACCCGAGGGGGTCAGCACGCAGGTCTTTGCCTTTTCATCAACGACATAGTCGCCGTCAAAATCCTGCTCCTCATCGGATATTTTATCATTCACCTCGGTAACCTTTACGCACTTAAGCGATTTCGCAAAACGGTTAGCACGCGTATAAAGGTCGGTCGATTTATCACCCTGACCCGAAATTATAAGAGGTGTTCTCGCTTCGTCCACGAGGATAGAGTCTACCTCGTCTACGATAGCAAAATTATGTCCGCGTTGAACTCGGTTTTCTTTATAAATTACCATATTGTCGCGCAGATAATCAAAGCCAAGCTCGTTATTGGTACAATAGGTAATATCTGCGTTATAGGCTTCTTTTTTCTCCTCGTTAGACATTCCATGAACGATAAGTCCTACAGAAAGACCCATAAAGCGGGAGAGCTTGCCCATCCACTCAGAGTCGCGCTTTGCGAGGTAATCATTGACTGTGACTATATGAACACCCTTGCCCGAAAGCGCATTTAAGTATGCCGGCAGGGTTGCAACGAGGGTCTTACCCTCACCTGTCTTCATCTCACTGATTCTGCCCTGATGTAGCACGATACCGCCGATTATCTGTACGGGGAAGTGGCGCATACCGAGTACGCGGTCGCCCGCCTCACGGCAGGCGGCAAACGCCTCGGGAAGTAGCTCGTCAAGAGATTCACCATTTTGCAGTCTGTATTTAAATTCTTCTGTCTTTGCTTTCAGGTCCTCATCCGAAAGGGCTCTGTATTCCTCTTCAAGATCGAGTACTCTTTTTTGCAAAGGCAGAATTCTTTTTATCTCTTTTTCACTGTAATTGCCGAAAAGTTTTGATAATAAACTCATTTTTAACCTCTCTGAAGATAATTAAAGTTTGCATTATTTAGTATTATACTTTATAATTGTTGAAAAATAAAGTATAATTTGTAAATTGTGAGAAAAAGTGATATACTGTGTTTTGAGGTGTTTTGAAATGGATTTTAAGGATTTCAAAAGAATAGTTATAAAGGTAGGCTCCTCTACCCTGACCTACGAAAACGGCAAACCTAATCTTCGCCGCATAGAACAGCTTTGCCGAGTTGTAAGCGATCTTCGCAATCGGGACATTGAGGTTATCATAGTATCTTCGGGTGCGGTGGCCGTCGGTGTAAACCGTCTCAGACTCCCTGCCCGTCCCTCCGACACAAAGGGCAAGCAAGCTGCTGCCGCTGTCGGACAGGCTGACCTTATGAGCCTTTATGACAGAAACTTCTCCGAATACGGATACGTTACAGCGCAGATACTTTTAAACCGCGATGTTATTGAGCATGAGGATAGAAAGCAAAATATCATAAACACTTTCCACGCACTGCTCGGGTTCGGTGCTGTGCCGATAGTAAACGAAAACGACTCGGTATCGGTCGAAGAGCTTGTATTCGGTGATAACGATAATCTGTCGGCTATAGTTGCGGCTCTCACAGAGGCCCAGGGACTTATCATCCTTACAGACATCGACGGATATTATGACGATGACCCGAGAGAGAATCCCGATGCCAGACTTATACATACTCTTGACGAGATAACCGATGAAATGATATCAGTGGCAGGCGGAAGCGGCTCGGACAAGGGCACGGGCGGTATGAGAACCAAGCTTGAAGCGGCTAAATACGCATTGGCGCATAACATCGAAACAATAATTATGTCGGGCGACAACCCGAAAAAGATATTCGATATTTTTGACGGACACGTAATAGGTACACATATAAGGGTAAAATAATATGAATAGTTTAATTTCTATGGGTGAAAGAGCGAAAGCCGCATCACGCACGCTGGCTTTGGCTTCTACCGAACAAAAGGATAAGGCGCTTGTTGCTATTGCAAAGGCGCTGAGAGAAAATGCTGATGCGATAATTGCCGCTAACTCCCTTGACCTTGAAAACGGAAAAACGGCAGGACTCACCCCATCTTTGCTTGACCGACTCTCGCTGAGTTCTGACAGAATTTCAGGTATGGCTGACGGCGTAGAGGCTCTGTGCTCACTCTCTGACCCGGTGGGCCGAATACTAGAAACTTCGGACCGCCCGAACGGTATCAAAATAACAAAAATTTCGGTGCCCTTTGGCGTTATCGGAATTATTTATGAGGCCAGACCCAATGTTACAAGTGATGCGGCGGCTATCGCCCTAAAGGCGGGCTCTGCGGTGATTCTTCGCGGCGGTAAGGAAGCCATAAACTCAAACCTTGAAACGGTAAGAATTATGAGAGAAGCGATAAAGTCAGCAGAACTTCCCGAGGACTGTATTCAGCTTGTGACCGATACAAGCCGTCAGTCTGCGACTGACCTTATGACGCTGAACGGTTATATAGATGTACTTATTCCTAGAGGCGGCGCAGGGCTGATTCGGGCGGCGGTCGAAAATTCTACTGTACCCGTAATTGAAACAGGTACAGGAAACTGCCACGCCTTTGTTGACTCGTCTGCCGATATAAAAATGGCATCGGATATAATATTTAACGGCAAGGTTCAAAGACCGTCGGTATGTAATGCTTTAGAAAGTCTGCTTGTAGCAGAGGATATAGCCGATGTAGCTTTACCCGCAATTTGCGACAGACTAAAAAAAGAGGGTAATGTTGAGATAGTCGGTTGTGAAAAAACCTGTGCCATTCTCCCCTATGCTACTCTGGCAACAGAAGAAGACTATGCAAAAGAATTCTTAGACTACAAAATTTCGGTAAAAGTAGTCAATAATATTTACGAAGCTGCCCTGCATATAGCAAAATATTCGACTCATCACAGCGAGGTAATTATAACCCGCGATGAGAAAAACGCCGATTATTTCAAAAGAGCAGTTGATTCTGCCGCCGTTTACGTTAATGCTTCCACCCGTTTTACCGACGGTGGAGAATTTGGCTTCGGCGCCGAAATCGGCATATCGACCCAAAAGCTTCACGCCCGTGGTCCGATGGGCCTTCGTGAGCTCACCTCATACAAATATCTCATTGACGGCAACGGACAGATAAGATAATATTAATTTACAAAACTATTTAGGAGATAACACTAATGTGCGGATTTGTTGGCTTTACAAATCAGATAAATGATGACGGCACTGTTCTTCACGAGATGATGAACAAGATAATCCACAGAGGTCCCGATTCTGAGGGTATGTATGTCGGAGATAATGCTTGTCTCGGTTTTCGCAGACTGTCGATCATCGACCTTGAGGGCGGCGATCAGCCGATGTATAACGAAGATAAGAGTCTTGTTATAACCTTTAACGGTGAGATATATAACTTTTTAGAGCTTCGCGAGGAGCTGGTTTCAGCAGGTCACGATTTCAAGACCCGAAGCGACACAGAGGTGCTTATTCACGGCTTTGAGGAGTGGGGCGAGGAGTTGCCAAAGCGACTCCGCGGAATGTATGCCTTTGTTATTCATAATATAAAGGACGGCTCGCTTTTCGGTTGCCGCGATATTTTCGGAATAAAGCCCTTTTACTACGCTAATATGGGCGGCTCTTTTATCTTCGGCTCGGAGATAAAGGGCTTTTTACCACATCCGTCTTTCGAAAAGGAGATGAACGAGGAGGCTCTTGCTCACTATCTTTCTTTCCAGTATTCGGCAGTAGAGGAAACATTTTTTAAAAATGTTTTTAAACTTGCACCCGGTCACTTTTTCAACTATAAGGACGGTGAAATGAAGATTACCCGTTATTTCCGACCCAATTTTAAGGCAGAAGATGGCACACTCGAGGAATGGGCAGAGCTTACTGATAAAGCGGTTCGCGAGTCGGTTGCGGCTCACAAAATTGCAGACGTTGAGGTCGGCTCCTTCTTATCCAGCGGCATCGACTCTAGCTATATTGCCGAGGCGGCAAATGTTGATAAGACCTTTACGGTCGGTTTTAAATCCAAAAATGACCAATATAATGAAATAAATTATGCAAAAGATTTTGCAAAAACTATTAATGTAGAAAACATTGCGAAGGAAATTGCACCTGAGGAATACTGGAAAAATTTTCCGAAAATTCAGTATCAGATGGATGAGCCTCTTGCAGACCCTGCCGCTATAGCGCTTTACTTTGTATCGCGTCTTGCGGCTGAGCACGTCAAGGTTGTAATGAGTGGCGAGGGCGCAGACGAGCTTTTCGGCGGTTACAGAATTTATCAGGAACCGATTACTCTGACTGCTTATGATAAATTGCCGTTTACCCTTCGCAGAGTTTTCTCAAAAATCGCATCAGTTTTACCGAAAAAGCATGGTATAAACTATATCATCCGAAGAGGCAAGACTATCGAAGAACGGTTTATCGGAAACGCTTATATCTTCTCTAAAAAAGAGAGAAATAAGCTTTTAAAAGTGGCCAAAAATACCGCAGATCCGACTGCAGTTTGCAAAAAATATTACGACGAGGTAAAGGACTACGATACTGTTACCAAGATGCAGTATCTTGACCTTCATATGTGGCTGGTTGGCGATATCCTCCTTAAAGCAGACAAAACAAGTATGGCAAACTCATTAGAGCTTCGCGTACCTTTTCTTGATAAGAAGGTGTTAGAACTTGCCGAGCGTATTCCGACAAAGCACAGAGTAAATACCAAAACCACAAAGCTCGCTCTTCGCCTTGCAGCCGAAAAAACTCTGCCAGAGAGAACGGCCCGTAAGGACAAGCTCGGCTTCCCCGTGCCGATAAGAGTATGGCTCCGCGAGGACAGATATTACAACACCGTAAAGCAAGCATTTTTAAGCGAGTCGGCAGAAAAGTACTTCAACACAAAAGAGCTTGTAAAACTGCTAGACCGTCACAAGGCGGGCAAGGAGGATTTGAGTCGCAAAATCTGGACTGTATATACTTTCCTCGTCTGGCATAAACAATTTTTTGAAAATTGAAACTGTTAAAAATAAATCCCTCACTTTCGCCAATACTAAAAACAGAAAGTGAGGGATGATTTTTATGAAAGACGCAAAAGGATTTGCGAAGGGTGCTATGACAGGTATGGCAATTGGTGCTGTTGCGGTAACTGCAGGAAAATTGCTTATGAAGAGAAATGACCACAAGCTCCAGAAGGGGTCGACTAAGGCTGTGAAGGCAGTCGGGGATTTTGTTTCTGGAATACAGACGATGATGAAATAGCACCCGAAGCCGAGGCTGATGCCTCGGCTTTTTGTTTTTTATGCTTTCAAAATTTCTTTTATTTCCTCTGTACTATCGACTATGTAGGTGGCACCGGCGTCGGCGAGTTCTTCCCTCGAGCCATAGCCATAGGTTACACCGATAGAGTCCATTCCAAAAGCTTTGGCTCCGAGGACATCATAGCTTGTGTCCCCTATCATAATACACTCGGATACAACACTCACCCCTACTCTTTCGAGGGCATAGCGGATAATATCATCCTTTTCAATTCTACTTCCGTCGAGTAATGCTCCCGAAATATTATCAAAATAATCTTTGAAGCCGAAATGCAGGGCTATTTTCTCTGCGTAAATTTCGGGCTTTGAGGTAGCGAGAATTATCTTTTTGCCGGAGGCTTTAAGATACTTTAAAAGGTCAATAATGCCGTCATAAAGCTCGAGCTCAAATATACCGCCAGCGTTATAATACTCGCGGTAATATTCTACCGCTTCCAGAGCCTCCTCGTGGGAAAAGCCGTAATATTTTTCATATGAAGCATAAAGCGGAGGACCGACAAAGCGTTTCAGCTTTTCAAAGTCGTTTTCCACTATGCCAAACTTTTTAAGGGAATATTTTACTGAGTTTGTAATACCTCTGCCGCTGTCAGATATTGTGCCGTCAAGGTCAAAAAGGACCGTATCGTAGCGTTTCATTGCACCAACCCTACCTTTGACAGAACTTTAAAAATTTTTCCGCCCATAGGCAGTTCTAAGATATCCTCTTTAGTAAAGGTCTTAAAGATAAATAGGGCTGCGGCATAAACGACAACACCGACAAGCACCGAAAGCACCGTTGCAACTGTATTGCCCAAAAACTTATCAAAAAGAATATATGCGCCCCATACCGCACCGCTCATCACGAGGGCGGAAAGTGCAGGCTTTAAGAAAGACTTTTTAAAGTCGAGCTTTATTTTAACCGTCTTGTAAACTACAACCGTTTCTATTACAAATACTACAATTTGATAGGTTATGGTACTTATAACCGCACCGTAGATATTAAGGCTCGGTATGCTGATAAGGGCAATATTAAGGATAAGCTTTATAATAGCGCCTATCCCAAGTGCGATTGCGGGAACTTTTAACTTTCCTGCGCCGTAAAGAACACCGTTCAATATATAAGTGAGGGTGCAAAGAGGCAAGGTTATAACGAGCAGCTGAAGAATAAGCGCGCCGTCGGGTACGCTAGGATATAGCATATGAAGTATCGGATCGGCAAGGACGACAAGTCCGCCCATACATGGGCAGATGACGATTGAACTTAAAAATACCGAAGAAGATATTTTTCGGTTTGCCGCATCTATGTCACCTTTAGCAAATGCCGCAGATACAACGGGCACCATAGCGGCATAAAGGGTGGAGCTTACTGCCATAGGCAGATGTGTTATGGTTTCTGCCTTTTGCAGTTTTCCGTAAAGTTCCATAGCGGTTCTTTCAAGTTCTCTGCCATCGTTTATAAAGGGAGCGAAAACATTCTGTATTTGGCGGCTGACCGTGACTGTATCAATGGCAGAATTTGCGGTTGAAATAAGAGAACTTATACTAAAAGGAATTGAAACGGCAAGAATTACCCAGACGAGTTTTTTGAGCGGAACATCCTCACTTGGAGCAGTTTGCTCGGCGCAGAGAGCCTTTATATCCTTTCTGCGGCTTCTGTAATAAAGAGCAAGATAACCCACCGCCGTAAGGCAAGCAAGTGTTGTTGAAAGGTTTCCTGCCGCCGCCATAACGGCGGTATCCTGCCCAACACAGGCATATACGAAGCCGACCGACAGCACACAGTTAAAAAATTGCTCTACAACCTGAGAAGTGCTATTTGCCTTCATACTGCCAAGTCCCGCAAAATAACCGCGGAGTACGGCAGAAGCCGAAACGAGAGGTATAGCAGGCGCTAAAACCATAAGGGTGAATTTCACACCCGAAGCCTTTAAAAATTCGGTTGCGATAAAGCCCGAAAAAGCAAAAAGCAGTATTCCGAGGACCGCGCCGAAAGAGACAAAAAGGACGAGCGACACCTTGAAAATACGCTTTGCACCGATATAGTCTTCCTTTGCCACACGCTCAGAAACCATTTTTGAAAGGACATTCGGAATGCCCATAGAGGATATTGCAAGCAGCACCATATATATCTGATAGCCTGTCGCATAATAGCCGTTTCCAACATCGCCAAAGCCTTTGGCACCAACTATGAGTATGCGATAAACAAGGCCCAGCACCTTGACAAGCACCTGAGCCACCATCAGCATCATAACATTTTTGAGAAATGAAGTATTACTCTCTTTTTGAAGCCGTGATTTAGCCACCTTAATATCCTCCTTTCGCAAATTTAAACAAATTATTCGTCCAATTTGAGAACTGCCATAAATGCTTCCTGTGGTACTTCTACCGTACCGAGCTGGCGCATTCTCTTTTTACCTTCCTTCTGTTTTTCAAGAAGCTTTTTCTTACGGGTTATATCACCGCCGTAGCATTTTGCAAGAACGTCCTTACGAAGCGCCTTAACGGTCTCTCTCGCAATAATCTTTCCACCGACGGCAACCTGAACGGGCACCTCGAAAAGCTGACGGGGAATAAACTCTTTCAGCTTTTCAGCTATTCTTCTCGCTCTCGGATAAGCGTTGTCGGTATGAACTATGAAGGACAGAGCATCAACAACATCGCCTGCAAGCATTACGTCAAGTTTTACGAGTTTTGACTGTTTATAGCCCTTTGGCTCATAGTCATAGCTCGCATAGCCTTTTGTTCTCGATTTGAGCGCATCGAAAAAGTCATATACTATCTCGCCCATCGGCATTATATAATGAATATCAACACGGTCGCCCATATATTTCATATCGGTATACTCTCCGCGGCGTTGCTGACAAAGCTCCATAATAGTACCGACATATTCGCTCGGACTGTAAATATGAACGTCTGCGACAGGCTCATAAGCATTCTGGATAAAGGCAGGATCAGGATAGTTTGTTGGGTTATCAACGCTGACTGTAGATCCATCCTGCAAGTCGAACTTGTAAATAACGCTCGGCGCGGTGGTTACAAGGTCAAGATTAAACTCCCTTTCAAGTCTTTCCTCAATAATCTCCATATGAAGAAGACCTAAAAAGCCACAGCGGAAACCGAAACCAAGAGCCGTTGAGGTTTCGGGCTCGAAAAGTAGTGACGCATCGTTAAGCTGCAATTTTTCAAGTGCCTCGCGAAGGTCGGTATAACGGGCTCCATCTGCGGGATAAATTCCGCAGAAAACAACGGGATTTACCTTTCGGTAGCCTGCAAGTGCCTCTTTACAAGGACGCTCGGCAAGTGTGATTGTATCGCCGACACGGGCATCGCCCACCGTCTTGATAGAAGCGGCAAGGTAACCAACCTCGCCTGCCTCAAGACAGTCACACGGCTCCATAGAGGTTGCTCGCTTTCTGCCGACCTCAACCACATCAAACTCGGCGCCCGTCGCCATCATTTTTATTCTGTCCCCTGCCTTTATTTTACCTGAAACAACGCGAAAATAAACAATAACTCCCTTATATGCATCATAATAAGAGTCAAAAATAAGGGCAGAAAGAGACTCATCACGGTCGCCCGCAGGGGCAGGAATATCAGTAACGATGCGCTCAAGCACCTCTTCCATATTGAGTCCTGTTTTTGCCGAAACACGGGGAGCATCCTCAGCGGGAATGCCGATTATGTCCTCAATTTCACCGATAACCCTATCAGCATCGGCAGAGGGTAGGTCTATTTTATTTACGACGGGCAAAATCTCAAGCCCATGGTCAACGGCAAGATAGGTGTTCGCGAGTGTCTGCGCCTCAATTCCCTGAGAAGCATCAACAACGAGCACAGCTCCCTCGCAGGCGGCAAGTGAGCGCGAAACCTCATAGTTAAAGTCGACGTGACCGGGAGTATCTATTAAATTCAGTTCGTACTCCTCACCGTCGCTTGCCTTGTAGTAAAGGGTTACGGCGTGAGCCTTGATGGTTATACCTCTTTCCCTCTCAAGGTCCATACTGTCAAGAAGCTGTTCTTCCATATCTCTTTCAGATACAGATTGGGTCAGCTCTAAAAGTCGGTCAGCGATGGTAGATTTACCGTGGTCGATATGCGCCACAATACAGAAATTTCGGATTTTTTCTAGCGGATAGGACACCTTGTTCTCTCCTTAAGTATTGTAATTAATTAATTTTAACATATAAAGTGCGATTTTTCAATTATTTTAAAATTCACATTTTGATAATATTTTGACTAAATATGAAAAATATTATATAATTATTATGATAGGTGGTGTTTTTATGGTAGGAAAAATACTTATCGCTGATGACGAAAAGAGAATCTGCGAGCTTTTGTCTGATTTTTTTGCAGCAGCAGGATATGAGCCCTTGACCGTTTTTGACGGATCAGAGGCAGTTGACACTTTTAAAAATAATGAGAACATTTCACTTGTCATTCTTGATATAATGATGCCCGAAAAGGACGGCTGGGCGGCTTGCCGTGAGATCAGAGAGCTATCAAGCGTTCCGATAATTATGCTCTCTGCAAGAAGTGAAGATTTTGATATGCTGACAGGCTTTGAAAATGGGGCTGACGAATATGTCACAAAGCCATTCTCACCCGCTGTTCTTGTAAAGCGCGCCGAAGCGCTGATAAAACGCAGCAATAACTCGGTTTCTTGCGCAGACTCCAACCAAAAAGGGCTTGTTATTGACTATGGCGCCTATGTGGCGATTCTCGACTCAAAGCCGCTTGACCTAACCCTAAAGGAGTTTGAGATACTTGCTTATTTAGTTAAAAATTCGGGAAAGGTCCTTAGCCGCGACCAGCTTCTCAACGCCGTCTGGGGATATGATTTTATAGGAGATACTAGAACCGTAGACTCCCATATCGCCAGGCTCAGATTAAAGCTAGGTGAATACGGTGCGGCAAAGCTTAAAACCGTCTACGGAATAGGATATAAAATTGAGGTGTGAGGCTTTGAGCAAAAAGCTTTGGATAAAACTTTTTATAAGTGTTGCGGCTATATTTGCGGTATTTGTAATAATATTATCTGTAGCAAACTCCTCCTTGCTGACAGGTTATTTCACCCTAAAGCAGGAACAGCTTCTTATTGAAAACTCAAAAGCTTTGTCAGGAGTAGATATTGACGATACCGATGCAGTAACCGACAAGATAAACGAGCTGTGCGATAAACACAATTTTGATATTGAGATTTACGAAAAGGGCGGAAAAATACTTTACACCACCATCGGCACACAGATGATGGACTATATACACGCGGGCTTTGACCGTCCGGGCTTTGCCATGAATCACGAGCAGATGGAAACCCTTAAAAGCTCAGTAAAGGATGACGGCACGATTATTGAAACTGCAGTATCCCGTTTTAATAAAAAAGAATATCTTCTCTGCAAAAAAGAAGCAGACGGTATTATAACCGAGCTTCGTATACAGACCGATATTCTCGAAAACAGCGCTGAGGTCGCAAGTGAATTTATTACGATAATAGCCCTCGTTTGCCTTGCGCTCTCACTTGTTTGGATCTTTGTTTTTGCAAGAAAATTTTCTAAGCCTATAACAGAAATGAGCATCATTACCGAAAAAATGTCCGAGCTTGACTTTACGAGAAAGGTGAACGTTAAGTCTGAGGATGAAATAGGCCAGCTCGGAAGTTCAATAAACAATCTCTCCGATAAACTCGACACAGCCCTTTGTGAGCTCAGATCGGCCAATGCCAAGCTTACCGATGAAATAGAGCTCGAACGCCGCCTTGATGTTATGCGACGTGCCTTTGTCGCCAATGTTTCTCACGAGCTAAAAACACCGCTTGCCATAATCAGCGGTTACGCCGAAGGACTTAAACTGAATGTAAACTCTGCTTCAAAGGATTCTTACTGCGATACTATAATAGATGAATCTGAGCGAATGAACAGGCTTGTTCTCAGCATTTTGGAGCTTTCAAAATACGAGTCGGGTCAGATACCCTTTGCAAATGAAGAGTTTGATATATCTTCTGTCGCAAAAGATATTTCAATAAAGATATTCTCCGCTCGTCCCGATGTTACTCTTCAAAACCTCATACCCGAAAACACTACGGTTTTGTCAGACAAGATACAGACTGAGCAGATACTGAAAAGTTATCTTGAAAATGCGGCGGTGCACACAAGCAAAAACGGAAGCGTTATTTTAAGTTTTGAGGATATAGGGGATAAGCTGAAGATAAAAATATTTAATTCAGGTCAGAATATTGCACCTGAAATTATGCCGAATATCTGGGAAAGCTTCTGGAGAGCCGATAAGGCTCACTCACGAGAAGAGGGCCGCTTTGGACTCGGGCTTTCCATCGTCAGTGCTATTGTTAAAAACTGGGGCTGCTCCTGCGGTGTATATAATGCCGACGACGGCGTCTGCTTCTGGTTTACGGTAAACAAACGCTGATCACCGACCACTGTCCACTAAAAAAGGATATGCGATTTTTCGCATATCCTTTTTTCTATATCAGTTCTGCGCCTTTTATCAGTTCTTCGGTGCGCATAAATATTTCTTCTATATCGTATTTTAAAAATTTCTGAGCCTTCTTGAAGTTTTTTGCAGCTTTTTTGTCTGCATTGTGAATATCGCTTCCAAGTGCCCATACCGAGCCGTCCGCAAGCCATTTTCCCAGCCTTTGCTTATTCGGCTTTCGCATAATATTTCCTGCGTTGACCTGTGCCCTAACACCAATATCCAACAGCTTTTCAAGTCCACTTGAAGGATATCGGTCAATGTGAGCCAAAATAAGGTCAAAACGGTTATCAAGCTCAAGCGCCGTTTGTATAATATTTGTATTCCAGAAGGTCGTCGGCATTTCTAAAAGCAGCGTATTTGTGCCCTTTATAGTAAGCTTCTCAAGACCTTCAAGCTTTTCAAGCCCCGCAACGCAGTACACCTCTGCACCGAGGGCAATCTTTACATCGTTACTCTTAACGCTTGAAAGTTGTTGGGCTGCCTTCTCTCTTCTTTCAAGAAAAGCCTCAACCGTATCTCCCTGAGGATAAAAATGGCTAGTTGCAACGGCTATATCTATTCCCGCCTTTTTCATAAGCGCAAGTTGAGCCACGGAGGTATCTATACTGTTTGAGCCATGGTCGGCACACGGCAGTATATGAGAGTGAAAGTCAATAGTTCTTACATCGCAATCCTTCTTCATTAAAAAACCTCCTTTCTTATATTATATATCTTCAACTTTCTCAAAACAAGGAATTTTTTTCTTTTAACTTGTCGCTTGACTTTTTTCGTTTGGCGGAGTATTATATTTTTATCGAACATTTGTTCTTATTAGAGGTGAGATTTTGGACAGAACGGTGCTACATGTTGACTGTAATAAGTTTTTCGCTTCGGTAGAGTGTCTGCACAGACCCGAAATAAGACACCTACCGGTTGCCGTGGGCGGAGACGCAGAAAAGCGGCACGGCATTATTTTAACCGCCAATCAGAACGCCGCAAAATACGGCGTAAAAACTGCTGAGACTATATGGCAGGCAAGACAAAAATGCCCCGACCTTGTTGTCGTTCCGCCAAACTACCCTCTTTATGTCCGTTTTTCAAAAATGGCGCGTGAAATATATGCAGAATATACCGACCTTGTTGAGTCCTTCGGGCTTGATGAGAATTGGCTCGACGTTACCTCAGAGGTTAAAAACGGACAAGTCGGATACAAGATAGCCGACAAGATACGCCGTCAAGTGAAGCGTGAGCTTGGCATCACGGTGTCGATAGGCGTTTCATGGAATAAGGTGTTTTCAAAGCTTGGAAGCGACTATAAAAAGCCCGACGCCGTAACAGTATTTTCAAGGGAAAATTATAAAGATCTTGTTTATCCCTTACCCGCAAGGGACCTTCTTTATGTCGGCAGAGCAACCGAGAAAAAGCTTGCTTCAAGGGGTATTTTCACCATAGGAGATATTGCAAATTCCTCACCTGAACTCCTTGCCTCCTTTCTCGGCAAAAACGGCGTTATGCTACACGATTTTGCAAACGGAAACGAAAACAGTCCTGTGAGTCATATTAATGATTCGCGCAATATAAAATCCATTGGAAATTCAGTTACCGCTCCGCGCGACCTTACAGATTTTGAAGATATTAAAATGACCCTTATGGTCCTTTCCGACAGCGTCGCTCGGCGGCTTCGTGAACACGGAATGCTATGCCGTAATATATCCGTATGGGTAAGAGACGCCAACCTTTCCTCTTTTACAAGACAGGCTTCTCTCAGTAACCCCATAGGCTCTTCAAACGCGCTTATAAAATACAGTATGGAAATGTTTTGCGCAAATCTTACCCCTCCATTTCGCATAAGAAGCATCGGTATCGCCGCCGCAGACCTCTGTACCTCAGCTAAATCGGTCCAATTTGATATTTTCGGCAGCGCTCAAAAGGAAGAAAAAGAAAAAATAATTGAAGAAACGGTGGATAAACTTAAATTTCGTTTCGGTAGCGGCTGTGTAAAGCGCGCAAGTCTTTTAAAAGACAGAACTCTCACGGGATTTTCGCCATACGATGATCATACCGTTCATCCCGAAGGGTGGTTTAAATGAAATATAAAAAAAGATATGTTGATGTATTCGCAAGATTTGACACCGACGGCAAAATAATCCCCATAAAAATCATCTGGCACGACGGCTCGGTTTTTTATGTTGACAGGGTTCTTGATATATGCAAAGCCGCATCTCTTAAGGCTGGCGGCGCGGGAATTCGGTACACTTGTAGGATAAACAACCGTGAAACCTACCTTTTTTTGGAAGAAACTAAATGGTTTGTCGAAGAAATAGTATTGTAATATGCGGATTTTTTTGGTATAATTCTTATATACTTGTTCGTGAGGTGTTATAAATTGAGCATTAGAGAAAAATATTTACATTGGACAAACAATTGCGACGAGGCTACAGTCAAAGAACTTCGCGCCATAGAAAGTAATGAAGCCGAGATAAACGACCGCTTTTATACCGAGCTTGAGTTCGGTACAGCGGGTATCCGCGGCGTTATCGGTGCAGGCTCTAACCGAATGAACCGTTACACCGTGGCAAAAGCCACCGAGGGATATGCCAAATATATTCTGTCGGTTGGCGGTAGCGCAAAAGAGGACGGAGTTGTTATCTCTTACGATAACCGTCATAAGAGCCGTGAATTTGCTGAGGTTACAGCAGGTGTGCTTGCCGCAAACGGAATTAAATCTTACATATTCTCTGAGCTTCGCCCGACCCCGGAGCTTTCCTTTGCGGTGCGTTATCTCGGGGCTTTCGGCGGTGTTATGATAACCGCCTCACATAATCCGCCCGAATATAACGGCTACAAGCTTTATGACTCTAACGGTTGTCAGCTTGTGCCCCATCTTGCCGATGCTGTTTCTAAATTCGTCGGCGAGGTTCAGGATGAGCTTTCGGTAAAGTGCCTTTCTATCGCGGAGGCAGGCGAGCTTATTGAGTTCGTTCTTGATGAAATTGACGACGTCTACTACGAAGAGGTTCTGGCTTTACAGTTTGACGATGATGGCGAGCAAAAGCCGATAAAGGTTGTTTATACCCCTCAACACGGTACAGGAAATATCCCTGTCCGCGATGTGCTTGATGAAGCAGGCTACACCGTTCTGCCCGTACTTTCCCAGTGTGAGCCCGACCCGGATTTTTCAGGCACAAAGAGTCCTAATCCCGAAATGACCGTAGCTTATGAAGAAGCAATCGCACTTATGAAGGAAAAGGATGCTGACCTTGCTATCGCGACCGACCCCGACTGCGACCGTCTCGGCGCTGTTATCAACTGCGGTGACGGACGTTTTGAGCTTATGACGGGAAACCAATCTGGCGCTGTTATTCTTCACTATATCCTTACCCGTATGAAGGAAGAGGGCTCTCTGCCCGATAATGCGGTAATGATAAACACCATCGTCACCTCACCCATCGGTGATAAGGTTGCTAAGAGCTTCGGCGTTGAGGTTGAAAAGTGTCTTACCGGATTTAAGTTTATCGGTGATAAGATTGAGAAGCATAACAACCTCGGTGACAAAAAATATGTCTTTGGCTATGAGGAAAGCTACGGCTGTCTCATCGGTGATTTTGCAAGAGATAAGGATGCCGTTCAGGCTTCCCTTATGATATGTGAGGCGGCGCTCTACTACAAAAAGCAGGGCAAAAACCTCATTGATGTTCTCAATGACATCTTCAAAAACCTCGGATATTATGTTGACACCCAGTCTTCGGCTTATTTTAAGGGTATCGACGGAAACGAGAAGATGGCGGCAGTGCTGACCGCTTACAGAGATAATCCGCCGAGCGAGGTTGCAGGGATAAAGGTCGAGTCTATTGACGACTTTTTACTCTCTCCTCCTGAAGATTTTGTTCCCTCAAACGTGCTTCGTTTTAATTTCGAGGATGGCAGTTTTGTTGCGGTCAGACCCTCAGGCACCGAGCCGAAGTGCAAAGTTTATTACTGCATAGCCGGAAAAACTATGTCCGAAGCCGAGGAAAAACTTCTAAAATTTAAGGAATTTTTCGATATAAAATGATACATCCGATAAAGCATTTAAAGGTAATCTGCCACCACAGACATCTTGTAATAAAGCACTGCAGAAAAGCAGGTATTTTCTGGCAGGGACTACTCCACGACCTTTCAAAGTTCTCCCCTGCTGA
This sequence comes from Acutalibacteraceae bacterium, assembly GCA_045539095.1. Taxonomy (GTDB): domain Bacteria; phylum Bacillota; class Clostridia; order Oscillospirales; family Acutalibacteraceae; genus SFWF01. The sequence continues at coordinate 39,474 of JAZQER010000048.1, forward strand.
GTTCTTTACGGGGGCTAAATATTTCCTTGGTACGAGAAGCCCAAATGAGCGCGAACGCGAGCTTTTTGGCTATTCCTCGGCGTGGCTTCATCATAAAGGAAGAAACAAGCATCATTTTGAGTATTGGAATGATGTAAACCCTTCTACAAAGAGATACGAGCCGGTTAAGATGCCGACAAAATACCTCATTGAGATGTTTTGTGACCGTGTTGCCGCAAGTAAGACCTATCAGGGCGAAAATTACACCGATGAGCATCCGATAAATTATTTTCTTCGCGGAAATGCAAGACTCAGTATGCACGCTGAGACGGCAGAAACCTTGGAAACGCTTCTGCGTATGCTCGCAGAAAAAGGCGAGGACGAGACCTTTAGATTTATTAGGCAAATGGATAAAAAGAATTAGCTTTGAGACCGCAATCTTCATGATTGCGGTCTTTCATTTATTGACAAAATATTGCAGTGCGTATATAATAATATCATCTATATAACGATTTAATTTCTTCGCAAAAGAGGACGATAACTATGCAATGGACATCCCTTAATGATTTAAGAGAAAAATATCTTTCGTTTTTTGAGAGCAAGGGTCATTTAAGACTTCCGAGTTTCTCCCTTGTACCCCAGGGCGATAAGTCACTTTTACTTATAAATTCGGGTATGGCGCCGATGAAAAAATACTTCACGGGAGAGGTTACCCCCCCGAGAAATCGAGTTACCACTTGCCAGAAGTGTATTCGCACACCCGACCTTGAGCGTGTCGGTCACACTGCCCGTCACGGCACATATTTTGAGATGCTTGGAAACTTCTCATTCGGAGATTACTTCAAAAACGAGGCTATTCCGTGGGCTTGGGAATTTTTGACCGAGACCTTAGAGATTCCCTCCGACCTTCTCTGGCCCTCTGTTTATGAAGAGGATGACGAGGCTTATGCTATCTGGCGTAATAAGATAGGCGTGCCCGAGGCTCATATCGTTCGTCTTGGCAAGGCAGATAACTTCTGGGAGCACGGAACAGGTCCTTGCGGCCCCTGCTCTGAGATATACTTTGACCGCGGTGAAAAATACGGCTGTGGTAGTGCTGACTGTAAGCCCGGCTGCGAATGTGACAGATATATGGAAATCTGGAACAACGTATTTACCCAGTTCAACAATATGGGAGACGGTACCTATACCGAGCTCGAGCACAAGAACATTGATACCGGTATGGGTCTTGAAAGACTTGCTTGCGTAATGCAGTCGGTTGACAATATGTTCGAGGTTGATACTGTTAGAAAGATACTTGACAAGGTTTGCGAGCTGTCGGGAAAAACTTACGGCGTAGACAAGAACACCGATATCTCCATCCGTGCAATCACCGACCACGCAAGAAGCTCGACCTTTATGATAAGCGACGGTGTTATTCCCTCAAACGAGGGCAGAGGCTATGTTCTCCGCAGACTTATCCGCAGAGCTGCACGTCATGGCAGACTTATTGGGATTGACCGTGCTTTTCTTACCGAGATGGTCGAGGTCGTTATCGGTGAGAATAAATCGGCATATCCCGAGCTTGTAGAAAAGAAGGAACTTATCCTCAAGGTTATCTCAAACGAAGAAAAGGCATTTGCAAAGACTATCGATCAGGGTCTTGCTATTCTTGAGGAACTCACTGCCCAGGGTGGCGAGCTTTCGGGCGATGATGCATTCAAACTTTATGATACCTACGGATTCCCCTTTGACCTTACAAAAGATATTTTAGCCGAAAAAAATATGACAGTTAACGAGGATCGCTTCAATGAGCTTATGAAGCAGCAGCGCGAGCTTGCCCGTTCATCACGCAAGGCGGCTGATGCAGAGAGCTGGAAGAGTGAAGGCATTACCTTTGACGGAATCGATAAGACCGAGTTTATCGGCTACTCTCTGAATGAGTGCGAGGCAAAGGTTCTCGCAGTTGTGACCGAGGGTGAGTTTGTCGAGTTTGCAGGTGAAGGTGCTAAGGCTGTTATCGTACTTGATAAG
>JAZQER010000049.1:0-34443 GCA_045539095.1 Acutalibacteraceae bacterium
TATCGGCTAACGCCGAAGTGAAGTTATGCCTTACGGCATAATGAAGTATTATGCTTGCGCATAAAACGAAGTTAAGTGCGCCACTCACTTCCGCAGAAACTTCACTGTCCGCAGGACAACTTCACTTGCGGAGCAAACTTCACGCGCCGAAAGGCGCACTTAGTTGAAAAACCGACAAGTCGAAACTTGTCGGTTTTTCTGGCAGGGGTGGCAGGATTCGAACCTACGAGTGACGGAATCAAAATCCGTTGTCTTACCGCTTGACGACACCCCTATACTAAATTTTAGATATAAAAAAAGTGGGGTGGATAATCGGATTCGAACCGACGGCCTCCAGAGCCACAATCTGGCGCTCTAACCAACTGAGCTATATCCACCGTGCACGACCAATATTATATCGGTAATATTGGTATTTGTCAATAGAAAAATTGCATCAAAATTAAATATTTGAATTTAAACGCTTTGTCACTAAATTATAAAATCTTCTTTTTTAAATTCTGACGATAGGTCTGCAGTAACCGGTATCCGTTTTAAAGGATCATATTTATATTTTGTGCATTTGCTGAATTTGCTTACGAAGCCTTTTTTAGCACAGAAGACTTCGTCAGAATATTCAAGATATTGACCGTATCTGCAGTGCATACAATATTTTTCTTGTTTCTTATTAAAGGTGAGTTTTTTCATATCATACCTCTAAAGTTTTCTTTTTACTGATTATATCACATTCTTTTACATTTTGCTACATTATTTTGTCTTACAGATATAAGCAGAGTTATAGACATAAATATTAAAGCTGCAGATAAGGGAAGGGACCTGCCGCTAAGGCTATCAAAAAGATTGTGGTTAAGTGATATTACAGGTATATAAATTCGAAATATTTTTAGAATCAGCATAGTTATACTCATACTTAAAAGTCCGCCGATAACTCTGGATATTAAAAACTTAAAATACCGAATCTTAAATTTTTTGCAAACAGTCATTATCTGCATATGAACACAAAAGCCGGAAAACGATGTTAGAAATGATAAGAAGGGGATGTTTTTCGATAAGAGTACAGTTCCGTTGCTGATTTCAAAAAGAGCTAAAAGCTTATCAGTTGTTTCGTTATGAGAAAAGTCAGACAAAATTCCGATAAGTGTTGAAAAAAGTATCACAAAACCGCATATCCCAATTATGGATGACGAAGCATCTGCTACAGATTTTACAAATATTTCTGACAAGGAAATTGCGTTGTTATATGAAACTTCTTTTTTTACTGTCTCTTTTTTTTCTTTAATTGAAAGAATTAAACAAATGATAAGTGAAGAAAGAATATTAGATACGAATAAGACTACTCCTACTGCGTTGTTTTTAAGAAGAGTCTGACCTATCCCGATGATTATAAAAGCCGGACCCGGGTTTACGCAATAGCAAAGCATTCGTCTTGCTGTATTTTCGCTAATATACTTTGAACCTACGAGCTCATCAATAAGTCTTGCTCCAACGGGAAAGCCTCCGACAAATGAAATCAACACAACACAAAAAGCTCTGCCTCCAAGACCGAAAATCTTTCTCGATACGGGATTCAAAGCTTTTTCAATATATCGCATAAATCCGCAATTAAAGAGGAATAAAGATATTGCAGTAAACGGGAAGAGTGACGGGATTATAACATCCGAACAGATTAATAACCCCCTTGTTGCGCCCGAAATTAGCGCGGACGGAAGAACTATAAAACATATGAGTATTAGTATAGATACTGTACCTACAATTAAACGCTGTATTTTCATATTATCACCACGACAAATATATGTTATATAGTATTATATTAGCACGCAAATCATATACTTTATCGGAGTGTGATTTTGTGTCAGAAAAGAAAAACATTATAAATGATATATATTCTGCAGAGCTCCCATATTTGGCTGTAGGTAATCAAATACATATCGAGATGTTTTCAAACAAACGACTTGTTCTTGATGGAGATATCTCAGTAATGGAGTATACGAGCGACTTTATTTGTTTAAAATTCAAAAAAGGACTCCTAAATATCTTCGGTAGAGCGCTCTCAATAAACTCTGTTACACATGAGAATATACTTATAATTGGTCATATTTTGAGTCTGGAGTTTGAGGGTTAGAGAAACAGTGAGTATTTTAAGAATTATTCGTTGGCTATGCGGATACGTTACCGTAAGACTGGCAGGTGATAACTCGGCTGCTTTTTTGAATTTTTGTCTGCAGAAAAAAATAGCTGTATGGAGTGTCACAAAAGACGGAGAAAATATACTTTTAAACATGTCGCTGTCATACTATAAAAATATTAGAAGTTTGCGCCGAGAGTTTGGTTACGATATAATTATTTCGCACACAGCCTTTATAGGACTTCCAAAAAAAATTCTTTTTATAAACAATAGAAAGAGCCTTGCTGTTGGTGCTGCGGTTTTTTTTAGCGTTATATTTGCATTTTCCCAATTCTTATGGCAGATAGACATAGTGGGCAATAAAAGTATCCCTGATGAAACAATTATTGCCGCTTATACAGAACTTGGGGTGTATTACGGTATGCCACGTTCGGAAATAGACTCTTATGCATTACGTGACAGACTGCCATTGCTTGTTAGAGACATTTCCTGGTGCTCATTTAATCTTGAGGGGTCAAAGCTCACCATTAATATAACAGAGGTCGACGAGTATGACAAGACGGGTAAAAATGAGTATTCCAACCTTATTGCTGTAAAAGACGGAATTGTTGAGAATATGGATATTATATCCGGTAATAAGGTTGTAGGCATAGGGTCGGTTGTAAGACGCGGAGACCTTCTTGTATCAGGTGCACCTGAACTGAATTCTCAGCAATTTACATATTCAGAGGGTAAGGTGCTTGCTAAAACAAAAAATACCTTTACCGTAACTATTCCGAAGCTTAGTACATCTGTTCAAAAAACCGGGAGGGTACACGAGAGGACAGTAGTAGATATCTTCGGCTTTAAAATACCAACATATCTTGATTCGGTTCATTACGAATATACTTCGGAGCTTGTTGAGAATAAGTTAAAGCTTTTTGGTGGCGAGCTTCCTATAAAATTTATTAAACGGAGATTTACCGAGATACGAAATGAGAGTAAAATAATAAATCGGGAGGAGGCAATTAATGACGCAAAAGCGAAGCTTTTGGAAGAAGCAAATAAACAGAAAATTGTAGAAATGCAAATTCTTAAACAGACAGTATCTGAAACTCAAGAAAACTTCACAGTAGTATTTGAATGTAAATGTATTGAAAATATAGCGAAAATCCAAAAAATTAATATTGCAAGTTAAATTGAAAAAATGTAAAAGATATGATATAATAAAAAATATCATAGAAGATAGGGTGAAAATTACGGAAGAGATTATAAGTATTGAAAGAATGGAGCAAATAGTTAGCCTTTTCGGAAATTTTGACGAAAATATACTTAAGCTCGAAAAATATTATTCTGTTTCGATAACTTCGCACGGCAGTTATATCAGAATTAAGGGTGAGCCTGAACAAGTGACCGGCGCAGTTCGCGCAGTTAACGGACTTCTCACTCTTATAAATAACGGTGAGCTACTGACTGATCAGAGCATCGACTATGTAATTTCTTTAGTGTCTGACGGCGAAGAGGATAAAATATCAAATTATGCTCATTCCGACTGTGTTTGCGTAACTGCCAAAGGCAAACCAATAAAAGCAAAGACTCTTGGACAAAAAAGATATCTGGATGCTATCAGATCAAATACTGTAACTATTGCAGTAGGACCTGCGGGAACAGGTAAGACCTATCTTGCTGTTGCAATGGCTGTTAAGGCTTTCAGAGCGAAGAAAATTAACAGAATCATTTTGACTCGACCTGCGGTTGAAGCCGGTGAGAGCCTTGGCTTTTTACCCGGAGATCTTCAGCAGAAGGTCGACCCATATCTCAGACCGCTTTATGACGCACTCTTTGATATGCTTGGTGCTGAAAATTTTAAACGTTGTCAGGAAAGAGGCGATATTGAGGTTGCTCCGCTAGCTTATATGCGCGGAAGAACGCTTGATGATAGCTTTATTATTCTTGATGAAGCACAAAACACCACAACCGAGCAAATGAAGATGTTCCTTACCCGTCTCGGCTTTAATTCTAAAATTGTAGTTACCGGCGATATAACACAGATAGACCTTCCAAGTGGTAAAAATTCTGGACTTAAGGACGCTGTGTCTATTCTTAAAAACATTGACGATATCGCTATCATCAAGCTCTCTTCCAAGGATGTTGTGAGACATAAGCTCGTTCAGAGCATAATTAATGCATACGAAAAGAAAGAAGCGCAAAGGAATAAATAATGATGTATATTGTGAATTTTTGCGACCAACAGAATATTAAACTCTCGGCAGATGCCGAAAGGCTGATAAACTCAGCCTGCAGGTCGGTTCTTGAGACTGAAAATTTTAACTTTGACGCTGAAATTAATGTTACGCTTGTTGATGACCAAGAAATTAAAGCGCTCAACTCTCAGTTTCGCAATATTGATAGAGCAACCGATGTTTTATCATTTCCGTTAAACGATAATGAGGAATACGATATAAATCCCGAAAACGGATGCGCAATGCTCGGAGATGTGGTAATATCTGTAGAGCACGCTGTAAAGCAGGCGGAAGAGTTTGGGCACAGTATTGAGAGAGAAGTTGCATATTTAACTGTTCATTCCGTTCTGCATCTATTAGGTTATGACCACCTTGATGAAGCAGATGAAAAAAAGATAATGCGAAAAAAAGAAGAACAAGCTCTGAAGCTTATCGGACTTGATATTAAAAGCGAGGAAGAATAATGAATACAAAATCTGCTTTTATTGCTATTGTAGGACGCCCCAATGTTGGCAAATCCTCTCTTATTAACCGTCTGCTCGGTCAAAAGATAGCTATAGTTTCGGACAAGCCACAGACAACTCGCACCAGAATAATTGGAGTAAAGACCGACGGCTCGGTACAGTTTGTGTTTGTAGACACACCGGGCTTTCACAGACCTAGAAATGTACTCGGTGAGAATATGATAAAAGCTGTCGGAAACGGGCTTTCCGATGTTGACGGCGTAATGCTTGTTGTAGAAGCTAAACCGAAGTTTGAGTTTGACCCCGACAATCTTCCTGCTGCGGAAGTAGAGCTTATTAAAGAGATTAAAAAGAGGAACCTTAAAGCTGTACTTCTTATTAACAAAATTGATCTGTTAGAAGATAAGTCAGAAATACTCAACGTTATATCTGCATATTCAAATCTCTTTGATTTTGAAGCAGTAATACCGGTATCTGCTAAATCAGGCGACGGCATCAAAATCATTTCCGAAGAAGCGTCTAAGTGGCTGAGGCCCTCTGTACATTATTTTGGCAGTGACGATGTTACAGACCAAAGTGAGCAGTCAATGGTCGCCGAAATGATTCGTGAAAAGCTTCTTCGCTCTCTTGAACGTGAGGTGCCGCACGGAATTGCTGTTGATATTGAGCGTATGTATGAGCGAGATAACGCCGACGGTGAGCCGATATTAGAGCTTGAAGCAACCATTTACTGTGAAAAAAATTCTCATAAGGGAATTATTATTGGCAAAGGTGGAGAAATGCTTAAAAAAATAGGCTCTTCTGCCCGTTATGATATTGAAAAGTTTTACGGTATCAAAGCTTCGTTAAAACTATGGGTAAAAGTTAAGGAAGACTGGAGAAACCGTCAGGGACTCATTCACGGCTTCGGTCTTGACTAAAATTACCTATTATATTTTAGAGCCTTCATTGCAAAATATTTTTGTAATTTCTTTTGCGGAGGCATTTATGGTATCTGTTCTTTATTGGCAGTTATTTTTAAAGGACGGCTCGGCCTATTACTATATGAAATATGCCGAAGCACTTAAAAAGGAAGGCAAACTAATTGATGACACCCGACCGATTTACAGTGGATGCACTCATAATAAGGGAGCAACAAATAGGTGAGAGTGATAGGCTCGTCACCTTGCTTTCGCGTCATAACGGTGTAATCAAAGCATATGCTTCGGGCGCACGGTCAATTAAAAGCAAGAAAGGCGCTGCGACAAGTCTGCTTGCATATTCTTCTGTTACTCTCACTCGAAAGGGAGATACATACAGAATTTCTGAAGCCTCCCCAATAGATATTTTTTTTAAGGCGGGAGACGATATTGAGGCACTATCACTGGCTCAGTATTTTTGTGAACTTTGCATTTATCACGCTCCAAATTCCGAAAACTGCGAATCGGTTTTAAGACTCGTGCTCAATTCTATGCATTATTTAAGCAACAGAAAGATGGACGTTTTTCTGCTCAAGGCTGTTTTCGAGTTAAGGCTTATGGCACTTACTGGATATCTACCCGATTTAGTTGCATGCAAGCACTGCGCAAAATTCGAAGACGACATAATGTATTTTGATACAAATGAAGGTTGCATTTACTGTAAGGCATGCGTCGAATATAACAGTGACTGTGCAGCTATAAACTCCACTCTGCTTATGTCGCTTCGACATATTATTTATTCAGACTTGTCAAAGCTTTTTCTTTTTTCAATTCCGACTGATGCCGCAAGGGGGCTGTCGCTTATTACTGAGCGGTACCTATTGAATAAGACAGAGCAAAAGTTAAAAACCCTATCATTCTTTAATTCTTTGTTTAAGGATAAATAACATATGTACGAGAAAGAAAAATATCTTAATACAATTGAATTTCCCGAGGTTTTAAAGCTTCTAAGTGCAGAGGCAACCCTTTCTCCAGCAAAGGAAAGGGCTCTTTCGTTGACCCCTTTTGATAATTTTGAGGATGTTTGTTTATCTCTTAAGATGACTGAGGACGCCTTTTTACTTACCGCTAAATATGCAGCACCCTCTTTTGGGAGCCCACATGATCCTACGGGCATTTTAACAAGATGTGAAATGGGCAGCGCGCTTAGCATCCCCGAGCTTCTTGATATTGCTGATTCACTTCGTACCATACGCGTTTTAAAAGAATGGCGGAATAATATTTCCTGCGAGAAAGAAACTTCATTAGACGAGCTTTTCAGTTGTCTTTTCCCTAATAAATATATAGAAGATAAAATACATTTTGCAATAAAGAATTCTGAAGAACTTAACGATTCAGCTTCTGTCAAGCTTTCACACATCAGACGCAAGATGAGAGGTGTTTCCGCAAGCATTAAAGATAAGCTTGATTCTATAGTTAAAAGCCAAACAAAGTCGAAATATCTTCAAGAGACCATTGTCACTCAGCGTGACGGACGGTTTGTTGTACCTGTCAAAGCGGAATTCAAAAGTGAAATAACAGGTATTGTGCATGATACTTCGTCATCGGGAGCAACCCTTTTTATAGAGCCTATGAGCGTTGTTGAAGCAAATAATGAGCTGAGAGTGCTGGCTTCTGCAGAGCGTGAGGAAATAGAGAGGATACTCGCTGAGCTATCGGCTGAGGTTGCTACTTTCGCTATCGCTATTAAGGATTCTTTTAAATGCGCGGTAGAGCTTAACCTCATTTTTGCTAAAGCGTCTCTCGCTTATAAAATGAGGGCGAGTGTTCCTGTACTTAATCAAAGGGGGAAAATAGTACTCAAAAACGCACGTCACCCTCTCATAAACCGAAAAAGAGTCGTTCCTATATCGCTGTCACTCGGTGATACATACGATTCGCTTATAATTACAGGACCAAATACAGGCGGAAAGACCGTTACTTTGAAGACGGTCGGTCTACTGACAGTTATGGCTATGTGTGGAATGATGATACCTGCAGATGATGGAAGCGTAATATCATTCTTTGACCGAGTCCTTGTAGATATCGGTGACGAGCAGAGCATCGAACAGTCTCTTTCTACCTTTTCCTCGCATATTGTAAATATCGTTAAAATTATCGAAGAGGCGCCGAACAATGCTCTTGTGTTATTGGATGAGCTTGGTGCGGGTACGGACCCAGTAGAGGGTGCAGCGCTTGCTAAGGCAGTGCTTATTCATCTTTCACGTACAGGGGCTAAGGTTATTGCAACCACTCACTATGCCGAGCTTAAAAGCTATGCTATTGATACTGAAGGCGTAGAAAACGCGTCCTGTGAATTTGACGTAGATAGTATGCGTCCAACCTACCGTTTAATGCTTGGTGTACCAGGTAAATCAAACGCCTTTGCAATTGCAGAGAAATTAGGCATAAACAGCGATATTATTTTTGACGCTAAGAGTTACATTTCTCCGGAAAATCTTCGCTTTGAAAATGTAGTTGAAGCCCTAGAGAAAGCCCGTTTAGAAGCAGAAAAGGAAAAGAGCTCAGCAGAACGGGATAGGGCAATAGCAGAAGAACTGAGACGACAGGCTGAAAACACTCTTAAAGACGCTGAGAAAGCTAAGGAAAAGATACTGGATAAAGCTAAAAACGATGCATCGTATATCATTGATGATGTCAGATACAAGTCGAGCAGATTGCTCGGCGAACTAGAGGATGCAAAAAAGCAACTGAATGCTTCGAACGCTGCCGATATGTTAACACGTGCTAAACAGTCGGTGGGTAAGAGTGTCCGAGATATGGAAGAGACCTCTGATCCAGTTGGTAAAAAAGAAAAAGATAATTACGTTCTTCCGAGAGCTATTGAAGTGGGGGATCTTGTCACCCTTTTCGACACTAATACAAAGGCAACGGTTGAACAAATATCGAAGGATGGTAAAAAGGTTTTAGTTACCATGGGCTCAGCTAAAAGTTGGACAAAAATGGATAATCTTCGTATTGAAGTAAAACCCAAGGTAAAAGAGAAAAACAAGATCCGTAATATAAGCGGAGTTAAGTCTGCTGCCGAGCGTGATATTAAATTTGAGTTTGATATGCGCGGAATGAACTCAGACGAAGGAATTATGGAGCTTGACAGATATATTGATCAGTCTGTTTTATCCGGCGCGCCTTCTGTCACGGTAATTCACGGAAAGGGTACGGGCGTGCTTCGTAGTGCTGTGCACTCATACCTTAAGGGGCATCGCTATGTTAAATCTTTTAGACTTGGGGTTTACGGAGAGGGCGAAAGCGGAGTAACAATAGTTGAATTGAAAAGTTAATAAATTATAATTTAACCGGATCGGACAGCTACTTGTTCGGTCCGGTTAAAAATAGTTACAAATGCCCGTAAAGGTTGACAAACACTATATTAATTTGGTAAAATATGTTGAATAATTGTTTACTATTTAGTTGTGAGGTTTTTCTATGATTTGCAGTATGACAGGCTTCGGTCGTGCGCAAGGCTCTTGTTCTGGATTGAATATTACAGTTGAACTTAAATCGGTAAACTCAAGATATTTTGAATTTAACTGCCGCCTTCCGAGAGGATATCTGTTTTTAGAGGACAAGCTGAAGAGTTATCTTCAAAGCAGGATTTCGCGCGGTAAAATAGAAATGTTCGTTTCTATTGAAAGCGAGGCCAACAGTAATATCTGTGTATCGCTTAATCGAGGTTATCTTGATTCTTATATGTGCGCACTTAGAGAGCTTTCAAAGACTTATAGGATAAAAAACAATGTTTCATCTGCCGATTTTATCGGTAATAATGATGCATTTATTATCAGCAGAAGCAAAATTAACGAAGAAACCGTTACTGCTGATGTACTCACTGTTGCGGCAGAAGCTGTCGACAACTTTATTCAGATGCGGCGGACCGAAGGCAAAAAGCTAGCTGATGATGTTAAGTCAAGGACGCAGACTATACTACAAAGCGTTGCTTTTGTTGAGAAGAAATCTCCCGAGACCGTTGCAGCTTACAAAGAGCGACTTGAAGGCAAGATTAAAGAGCTTCTCGGTGCTGCTCAGTATGATGAAGCAAGAGTAATTACTGAGGTTGCTATATATGCTGATAAGGTTGCCGTAGCAGAGGAAACCGTACGGCTTCGCAGTCATATCGAACAGCTTTGTTCCATGCTTGATTTGGATGAGGCTGTTGGCAGAAAGCTGGATTTCATTGTTCAGGAAATGAACAGGGAAACGAACACTATCGGCTCAAAAGCTCAGAATCTTGATGTAGCGCAGACTGTAGTAGACATTAAGGCAGAGATTGAGAAGATACGCGAACAAATTCAGAATATAGAATAGGATGTCTTTATGAAGTTAGTAAACATAGGCTTTGGTAATATGGTATCCTGTGACAGAATAGTATCTATCGTAAGTCCGGAATCCGCACCTATTAAGAGACTTGTTCAGGAAGCAAAGGAAACCGGTAACCTAATTGACGCAACACAGGGGCGGAAGACTAAGTCAGTAATTGTTACTGATAGTGAGCTTTTGGTTCTTTCTTACCTTTCTGCAGAGATTGTAGGTCAGCGAATAGACCCGAATTTTATAATATCAGAGGATGATAATAATGAGTAAAGGAACCGTTTTAATCGTATCCGGTCCGTCGGGGTCAGGAAAGGATACTATACTAAAAAAAGTATTTGAGGCGCTTCCCGATATAAAGTTTTCAATTTCCAGCATAACACGCGCTATGCGTACAGGTGAGGTTGAGGGTGATAAATATAATTTTATTTCGGTTGGCACCTTCCTTGATATGCTGCAGAATAACGAGCTTTTGGAATTTAATAAATACCTTGATAATTATTACGGTACTCCGCGAAAGCCTGTTGAAGAGGTTATGAATAACGGCGGAGAGATAATTATAGAAGTAGATGTTAACGGAGCGGCGCAGATTAGAGAAAAGCTTCCCGAAGCTGTTTCTGTATTTATAATGCCGCCGTCGTTTGAGGTGCTGAAAAGCCGTCTTTCAGGCAGAGGAACTGAGTCTGAAGATCTTGTGAAAAAAAGACTGAGTGAGGCTTTGAATGAGATTGCTCGCGCTTCGGAATATGACTATATCGTTATAAATGACGATTTATCCGAAGCGGTTGACGATTTTGTGTCAATAATAAAATCTGAGAGAAATAAAACAAATAAAAATATACATTTAGTTAATGAGGTGCTTTCAAAATGTTAAATCCCGCAATAGGAAAACTTATCAACAACTGTGATAACCGTTATGCTCTTGTAAACAAGATTGCTAAGAGAGCAAGAGCTATATCTGAAGAGTGTGAGGCAAGAGAAGAGATTCTTATTGAAAAGCCTGTTTCTATCGCAATCGACGAGATGGCTAAAGATCTGAAAGATTAATTTTTACTATTAAACATCGGGAGGCTTAGAGGATGCGTATAGCTAATGTTGTAATAGAGCAGACGGCATATTCATTCGATAAGCACTACGGTTATCTTGTACCCGATGCGCTAATCGATTCTGCTCTTGTAGGATGCCGCGTTCTTGTTCCTTTCGGCAAAGGAAATCAAAGCAGACAAGGTCTTATTATGAGCGTTCATGATGCAGAATCTAATATCAACTACAAATCGCTTATCAGTGTTATCGATGCCCAGCCTGTTATGAGTGAAGAGCTTGTCGCAATGTGTGAATGGATGCACAATAATCTCTTTTGCACATATTTTGATGCTGTAAAAGCTGCTTTGCCCGTTGGTATCGGTTTTAAAGTTGACGAGCTTTATTCAAAAGGCGATACCGCTTTTTCCGATTATGCTGATGAGTTGGGGGAATTTTTTAAAAACAATCCTTATGTTACGAAAGAAAGTCTTCTTTCTGTATTTGACTGTTTAAGCGAGAAGAAGCTTTCGGAAATGGTAGCAAAGGGCGAGCTTACAAAAACCGCTAACGCTACCCGTAGAATGGGTGATGCAACCCTCAAATCTGCAAGAGTGATCGTACCTCGTGAAACTCTAGAGGACACACCACTAACCGATAAACAGCGTACTGTCGCTGATTTAATTTTCGATATGGGCTGTATAAGTGTTAAAGAGATTATCTATTTTACAGGTGTTACCGTTTCTGTGATAAATACCCTTGAGAAAAAAGGACTTATTGAAATATTCGAAAGAGAAGTTTACAGAACGCCTGATTATAACGCTCTTTATTACGAGAATCATAGCATAAAGCTTACCGACGAACAAGAAGAAGCATATGAAAAGCTCTCCAAACTGTATGAGTCAGATAAACCCGAAGTTTCACTGCTTTACGGTGTTACGGGCAGCGGTAAGACAAGTGTCTTTTTAAAGCTTTGCGAAAAGGCAGTCAACGAGGGAAAAGGCGTAATAGTTATGGTTCCCGAGATTTCACTGACCCCTCAGACTATTGCTCGCTTCGGTAAACATTTCGGCAAAAACATTGCAGTTTTTCATTCCGCGATGTCTATTGGACAGAGAATGGATGAGTTCAAAAGGGTCAAAAATGGTGAGGCTCTTGTTGCTATAGGCACCCGATCTGCGATTTTTGCTCCTGTTAAAAACCTTTCTCTTATTATCATTGATGAGGAGCAAGAGCATACCTATAAGTCGGAAAAATCTCCAAGATTTCACGCTCGTGACCTTGCAAAATTCCGTGCTTCATATAACAATTCGCTTTTGGTATTGGCATCTGCAACACCGTCGATAGAAACCTATTCTTCAGCAATGAGCGGCAAATATAGCTTATGTAGACTAACTCGGCGTTACGGTTCTGCTGTGTTGCCGGAGGTTAGAACGGTAGATATGAGAAAGGAGCTTACTAGAGGCAACTCTTCGGCGCTCAGCCGTGAGCTCAATGAAGCCATATTTGCTGCATTAGAGAACAAGAAGCAGGCCATAGTACTCTTAAACAGACGGGGACACAATACCTATATAGCCTGTCCCAGCTGCGGATTTGTAGCAACCTGTCCTAATTGCAGCGTTTCTATGACCTACCATTCAGCTAACCGCCGTATACTCTGCCACTACTGCGGTCACAGTGAGGCGGTACGTGATGACTGTCCATCCTGCCAAAGCGGAAAGCTGAGATTTATGGGAATAGGTACCCAACGTGTCGAGGAGGAGCTTCGTGTTTCATTTCCGAATGCCAAAATTCTTCGTCTCGATGCTGACAGTACTACTTCAAGAGGCTCATTTTCAGAGCATCTTGATGCTTTTTCCAAGGGTGAATACGACATAATGCTTGGTACGCAGATGGTAGCAAAAGGACTCGACTTTCCAAATGTTACCGTTGTAGGTGTACTTGGCGCAGATAGCGCTACAAACAGTAGTGATTACCGAAGTTTTGAGCGTTCATTCTCGCTGTTGACCCAAGTTCTTGGACGCGCCGGTAGGGGTAACGATAAGGGCATAGCTATAATCCAGACAGCTGATCCTGACAGCAGTCTTATACGTCTTGCGGCATGTCAGGATTATGATACATTTTATAATCAGGAGATAATGTCGCGCAAACTTATGATTTATCCGCCTTATTGTGATATTGCGGTGATTGCCTCTACTTCTGTGTCAAGAGCTTCTGCCGAAGAGGTTATCACTAAGGTGTTCGATAATATTAAAAGGCTTGTTGACATTGAATACAACGATGTTAAGCTTATAATTCTCGGTCCTGCAGTTGCTGGTATGCCGAAGGTTAATAACAAATATCGTTACAGAATGATGATTAAAGCAAAAAATACTAAGAGATTCAGAGATATGCTGAGAAATGCTGTATCTGTAAAATGCGATGCTGATACATCTGTATTTATAGATATAAATCCTGAAACCATTATTTAGCGGAGGTATATATGGCAATCAGAAATATTGTCAAAAACGGAGATGATGTTCTTCGTAAAGTTTGCAGAAGTCAACTTACGTTCGACGACCGTCTTGCTCAGATGCTTGACGATATGGCAGAGACAATGTACAAGGCAGACGGATGTGGACTTGCCGCATCACAAATAGGTGTACTTCGCAGAGTTTGCATTGTCGATGTAGGTGACGGTCTTATAGAGCTCGTTAATCCTGTAATAATTGAAAAAAGCGGTGTTCAGTACGAGGACGAGGGTTGTCTGTCTTTCCCCGGCGAGTACGGAAAAACAAAACGACCGATGAATGTAACTGTCAGAGCTCAGAACAGAAACGGTGAAACCTTTACTGTTGAGGGTAGCGGGCTAAAAGCACGAGCGTTTTGCCACGAGATAGACCATCTTGACGGAATAGTTTATAAAGACCGTTTGATAAAAGGATGAATATATGAGAATCATTTTTATGGGAACGCCTAATTTCGCAGTTACTACTCTAGAGGCGTTGATTTCTTCAGAGCACGATGTTGTCGCTGTTTTCACACAACCCGATAAGGCGGTTGGCAGAAAACAAATATTAACTCCATCGCCTGTAAAGGTTTGCGCTGAGAAATTTAATATTTCGGTTTATCAGCCTGTTTCTCTCAAAAACGATGATATTGTCGGTCAGATTAAATTGCTTTCACCCGATGTCATCGTTGTAGTAGCGTACGGCAAAATTCTACCCGAAGAAATACTTAACATACCAAAATACGGATGTGTTAACGGTCACGCCTCTTTGCTTCCGCGTCATCGCGGCGCGTCACCTATACAGTGGTCTATAGTCTGTGGTGATAAGGTAACCGGAATTACCACGATGCTGATGGAAAAAGGCCTCGACACCGGTGATATGCTTCTTAAAGAGCGTGTAGATATTGGTGAAAACGAAACCGGCGAAGAGCTTCACGACCGACTGTCGCTAATAAGCGCCGATCTTATGCTAAAGACCCTCACCGGGCTTGAAATGGGAAGTATTACACCTCAGAAGCAAGATGATTCTATGTCAACTTATGCGCCTATTATAACCCGTGAAATGGGACATATTGATTTCACAAAGTCAGCAGCAGAAATTCATAATCTTATACGTGGATTTTATTCGTGGCCTGCCGCCTACTTCTTTTTAGACGGCAAACGAATAAAGGTTCTTTCGTCCCGCATATCTTTTTCGACAGATATGCTTGCGGGTACAGTTGTAAAGTCTGATAACGGGCTTGTTATAGCTTGCGGCGACGGAAACTGTGTCGAGCTGTGCGATATTCAGCCCGAGGGGTCTAAAAGAATGTCCGCTTCAGATTATCTAAAAGGCCACAAGATAGAGAAGGGTACAGTGATAAGTCGTGAGCAGTAAGAATAACGCAAGAAGTCTTGCTGTAAAAGCACTTTGCAGAGTTGATGCCGACGGTGCATATTCAAATATAGCTCTTAATTCGATTTTAAGTGAGAGTGATTTATCACCTGAGGATAAAGCGTTTTGTACTACGATTTTTTATGGAACACTCGACAGAAGAATATCTCTCGACTATATACTAAAACAGTTTATAACCTCGGGCTTTGGCAAAATCAAACCGTTTACTCTTAATCTGCTCAGAAGCGCAGTTTACCAGATTAAGTATATGGACAGAGTGCCTGATTCTGCCGCCGTTAACGAAGCTGTAAATATTATTAAGGCTTCTAAGGAGTCTTACGGTAGGGGCTTTGTTAACGGAGTTCTAAGAAACATCGCACGCAGTAATATTGAGTTGCCGAGCGGTAATTCTATATCAGATATATCGGTCAGATATTCCTGCCCTGAGTGGATAGTGAGTATTTTGGTGAACTACCTCTCAGAAAACACGGCAGTGGAGTTCTTGAAAGAAACCCTTTCGCCTCCGCCGACATATATCAGAATCAATGCTGCCAAAATTTCTGAATCTGCGCTTTGTGAAATACTTGCTTCAGAGAATGTTGAATTTATAAAAACCGATATGGTTAACGCTCTGAAAATTCGCGGATATTCAACTATTGAGCGTTTAGATGCATATAAACAAGGTCTTTTTCATGTGCAGGACATTTCTTGTCAAAAGGCAATTTCAATGCTTGGGATTGAGGATAATGACTGTGTACTGGATATGTGTTCTGCACCCGGCGGAAAAGCCTTTACTGCGGCTACATCAGCAAAGAATGTCAGTATTGTAGCCTGCGATATATATAAACACAGAGTAGAATTAATAAGACAAGGTGTAAAAAGACTTGAGCTTAATAATATCATAGCAAAGGTGTGCGACGCTTCGGTGTTTATGCAAGAGCTCGGTCAATTCGATAAGATAATATGCGATGTACCGTGCTCAGGTCTTGGTGTTTTGAGGCGAAAGCCTGATATTAAATATAAAGAGCCCGAAAACCTTGATGAGCTTAATACACTTCAAATGAATATGCTTTCAAATGCTGACAAATATCTTGTGAACGGCGGCAAAATACTTTATTCTACCTGCACTTTAAATGTAAGAGAGAACGAAGATATAGTCAACGCATTTCTTGATTCGCACACCGATTATAAAATAACTGATGTAAAAACTTTTTTACCGCAAAAGGATGATTCGGACGGATTTTTTGCCGCTGTATTACAAAAGAATTGATTTGGAGATGAGTTATTGCAAAAAAAAGATATTCGTTCAATGAATATAACCGAGCTTGAAACTGAGTTTTATTCTATAGGCGAAAAGAAGTTCAGAGCATTGCAGTTATATAACTGGCTAAGTAGCGGTATTCTTGATTTCGATTTAATGACTAATCTGCCAAAGACAACGCGCGAAAAGCTGAAAGAGAATTATTTTATACCCGATGTTGCGATTGAAAAAAAGTTTGTATCGAAGCTAGATGGTACTATAAAATATCTTTACCGTCTTTATGACGGAGAGTACATTGAATCGGTTGTTATGAAGTATGAGCACGGATATACAGTATGTATTTCAACTCAGGTAGGCTGTAGGATGGGATGCAGCTTTTGCGCTTCAGGGATTAACGGACTTTACAGAAATTTATTGCCATCTGAAATGCTGGCACAGGTTGTAAAAGCTAATACGGATAATAATATCAGAATATCAAATATAGTGCTTATGGGTATGGGTGAACCGCTCGATAATTTTGATAATGTTGTAAAATTTCTCAAACTTGTATCAGATGATAACGGCATAAATATAGGACTTCGTCATATTTCGTTGTCTACCTCGGGCTTAGTTTCGGGAATATATAAATTAAGTGAAGAAAATTTACCTATAACACTTTCAATTTCACTCCACGCGCCGTTTGACAGCATTAGAAGTCAAATGATGAAGGTAAATAATAAATGGAATATTTCAGAGTTAATTGAAGCGTGTAAAGCGTATCAAAAGGTCACAGGAAGAAGAATATCCTTCGAGTACGCTATGATTAAAGGGGTTAATGATAGCGACGACTGCGCGAGACAACTCGCAAAAATTCTTCGCGGTATTATGTGTCATGTAAATCTTATCCCTGTAAATCCCATTAAGGAAAATACTTATGAAAAATCTGACCGCAAAGCATTGCAGAATTTTTGCGGAAAGCTTAACGGTTTAGGTATAAATACAACGGTTAGAAGAACTCTGGGCAGTGATATTGATGCATCCTGTGGGCAACTTCGCCGTAAACATTTAAAAGAAGGAGGGGATTCCATTGAAAATATTCAGTAAATCAGATGTTGGTCTTAAGCGTTCAAGCAATCAGGATGCTTTTGTTGCCGGTGAGTTTGATAACGGCGCTGCGTTTGCAGTTGTTTGTGACGGAATGGGCGGCGCTAACGGAGGAAATGTTGCGAGCGAATGCGCAGCAAAAATAATATCTGAATATATTGTTAATTCTTATTCCCCTAAAATGAACAGTAATTCTGTAGAAAATATGCTTCGAGCGGCTGTTGATTCAGCAAATACTGAGATTTATGAAAAATCCAAGGATAACGAAGAATACTCAGGAATGGGTACGACGGTTGTTTGCGCTCTTGTTTGTGATAACCTTGCTCACATTGTACATGTAGGAGACAGTCGCGCCTATCTTGCGACCGGTGACAGTCTTGTTAAACTTACTGTTGATCACTCTGTCGTGCAAACTATGATCGACAACGGTGAAATAAGTGAGGATGAGGCAAGAACCCACCCGAAAAAGAATATTATAACAAGGGCTGTAGGCGCAGAAAGTTCAGTTTTTAGCGATTATAATATTGCAATAAAGCCTGAGAATAATATTTTGCTATTATGCACCGACGGATTGACTAATTATGTAAGTGAGGAGCAGGTTTTCGAGGTTTTAAGGACTGTACCTGAGGAGCAGGTCGCTCAGACACTCATTAATCTTGCGAACGAAGCCGGCGGCGGCGACAACATAACAGTGGTTTTAGTTTATTGATATACTACCGTAAATTTATGATTTTTTGATTGGAAGGTTAGTTATGGATAAATATGTAGGAAAAAGACTTGACGGCAGATACGAGATTATGGAGATCATCGGCGTTGGTGGAATGGCTGTTGTTTACAAGGCTTATGATAACGTTGACGACAAGATCGTGGCTATCAAGATATTGAAGGATGAGTTTACAGGTAATGATGAATTTTTACGCAGATTCAAGAATGAATCAAAGGCTATTGCCGTTCTTTCTCATCCAAATATTGTTAAAGTTTTCGATGTCAGCTTTGGCGACCTTATACAGTATATTGTTATGGAACACATTGACGGCATAACTCTTAAAGAGCATATAGACCGAGAGGGACCACTTTCCTGGAGTGATGCCGTTCGCCTTACACTTCAAATATTGCGTGGACTTCAGCACGCACACGATAAAGGTGTCGTTCACAGAGATGTAAAACCTCAAAATATTATGGTGCTTTCTGACGGTACAATCAAAGTTACAGACTTCGGTATCGCACGCTTTGCAAGAAGCGAGCAGCGAACAATAACAGATAAAGCTATAGGCTCAGTTCATTATATCAGCCCTGAACAGGCTAGAGGTGAAAACACAGACGATAAAGCTGATATTTATTCTGTAGGTGTTATGCTTTATGAAATGATAACCGGTCAGTTACCGTTTCAAGCCGAAAGCGCAGTTTCTGTCGCTATAATGCAGCTTCAAAAGGATCCTAAGCTGCCACGAGATATAAACGGTTCAATTCCGATTGGTCTCGAACAAATAACTATGCATGCTATGCAGAAGGATGCGGCTCGGCGCTATAAATCGGCTGCTGAAATGCTTTGTGACCTTGAGGAATTTAAAAAGAATCCTGCTGTTACCTTTGATTATGATTATTTTATAGACGATTCTCCAACAAAATTTATTCCTCTTTCTGAAAAAGAAGAAAGCCAGAACGGCAGCGAACAAACTGAGAAGTCAGCTATCATTCCTATTCTTGCGGGTATCTCTGTTACGTTTGTCATTGCAATCATAGTGCTCGGTATATTCTTGTACCGTCAATTCTTTATTGGAGATAGTGCTGAGTTTAAAGTGCATGACCTTGTTGGTTATCAATATACCGAAATTCAGTCGAATGAAGAGTACAACGAGCTATACAATATAGTATTTAAATATGAAAATACCGATCAATATGATCCGGGAGAGATATTTAGACAAGACCCAGAGGCCGGAAAAGACATTAAAAAGGGCGGTAAGCTTACTTTATATGTCAGTCTCGGTGAAAAAACTGTTGTAGTACCCGATGTCTACGGAATGTCTGCCGTTCGAGCAAAGCAAGAGCTTGAAACGAAAGGCTTCATTGTTACAGAAATTCTCGAAGCAAATAACGATGTTGATGCAGGAAATGTTATACGAACCGACCCTGCAAAGAGTTCGGAGCTTACCGAGAATTCGAAAATCACCCTTTATGTAAGCTCTGGTCAGCCTGAGATTCCCGTATCACTTCCTTATTTGATCGGACTCTCTCGTGCAGATGCAGAGGCAGAACTTCAGCGTTATGGCTTAACTCTAGGAGATGTTACTGAAGTAAATTCTTTTACAGACGCAGGTTATGTTGTTTCTCAAGACCCCTCTACGGTAAATACTGTAACTGTTAATAAGGGAAGTGCAGTTAATATCGGTCTCAGCAGAGGATATCTTATAGTTGATCTTAATATGAGCCTACCTGATGATTTTGCTTACGATAGCGCATATGTTTCTTTGCTTGACGAAAACGGAAATACAGTAGCAACATCTACCGGTATGGTAAACCTTAGCGAGTCTGGGTACAAATACACCTTTAGCGGAGTTAAAGTTAAAAAGCAATATGCTAAATTCACTATTAGACTTTCAACCGGCTCAGGAATCAGCTCAGGATATGATGTTCTACAGATTCAGATAACCGATGAAAACGGACAATATGTAGTTGTAAATAATTTTGATAAATTTCACTATCCTAAAAAAGCAACCGATGGCGGTATGAACTAAGTATTATGAAGGGATTAATTGTTAAATCGGTTTCTGGCTTTTACTATGTTAAGTGCGATAATGGAATTGTTGAATGTAAAGCAAGAGGAAGGTTCCGCAATATAGGAACCTCTCCGCTTG
Source organism: Acutalibacteraceae bacterium (assembly GCA_045539095.1). Classification (GTDB taxonomy): domain Bacteria; phylum Bacillota; class Clostridia; order Oscillospirales; family Acutalibacteraceae; genus SFWF01. The sequence continues at coordinate 20,158 of JAZQER010000049.1, forward strand.
TCGGTGACATGGTTGAAATTTCATTAAACGGTTGTAAGGGGACCGTTGAAAATGTTTTAGAAAGAAAAAACCATCTTGACAGACCTCCTCTCGCTAACATTGACAAGCTTTTCATTGTTTCTTCTGCCATAACGCCGACACCCAATCTTTTGCTTATTGACAGAATGACGGCACTATGCGAATTTAATAACATAACACCTGTTATTGTCTTTAATAAAGCCGATGCAGGGGATTTGTCTGAGTACGTTTCAAAGTACAGTGCCGTTGGATACACCGCTATTCAATGCTCTGCCGTCAGCGGTCACGGTATCGATGAAATAATTTCCGAGCTTGGCGGCTGCATCAGTGCCTTTACGGGCAACTCGGGAGTAGGTAAGTCAAGTATTCTTAATAAAATATTTCCCGACCTTGCACTAAGAACAGCTGAAGTGAGCGAAAAACTCGGCAGAGGCAGGCATACGACCCGTCACTGTGAATTGTTTTATCATCGGTTCAATGGCTATGTAGCAGATACGCCCGGATTTTCGTCTCTTGAATATGATATGAATAATATTGAATTCAAAAATTCGCTGGCTTCTTGTTTCCCTGAGTTAAACAAGATTGAGGGAGCTTGTCTGTTTTCTGACTGCAAGCATATAGGGGAAAAAGGATGCGCGGCTGATACTGCTGTGTCACTTGGAAATATTGATTCTAACAGACTTTATTCTTACAGAACGATATTTGATGAGCTTAAAGACATTAAACCATGGAATATAAGATAAACCGATAGCAAACGCTATCGGTTTTTTCGTAACAATTTTTATTGAGATTAATATAATGATAATAGGTTAATGAAGGCGGTGGCTTATGAGAAAACGAAACAATGTATTAAAAAACGGTGTGCTGATTGCTTCATTCGGTTTAGGGTTGCTGTTAGCTTGCTTTTTGCCGGTAAAATTTCTTGTCGGTATACTTGCCATTGCTGTAATTATACTGGGAATATTCTGTGCTAAATGCTGTTGATGGGAGTTGCTGTTATGAAGGTTGTTCTTGTTAAGAGTCCGAAAATTTTAAGCGGTTTTTTGAGATTGATTTTTAAAGTAAAAAAAGAAAATACATAAATTAAAAAGAAAGCTGAGAAATTATCTCGGCTTTTTTTCATATTTAAAGTTTTCGGGTAATATACATATAATGAATGAATTATAAAAGGAGCAGTTAATATGGAAAGTAATTTGAAAACAAAGAATTTTTGTACTAAAGAATGCCTGCTTAAAAGCGAAAAAGATATACCTATTGAAACCGAATTTATTTTACCAGACTATTGTCAACCGATTAAAAAAATACTTAGTGTCAAAACAGAGCCTGCAATATCGTCAAAAAATATATCTGGTAATTTTTTAAATCTTGATGGCGTTGCAGGTTTGAAGGTTATATACCTTGATGACCGAGATGTTCTTGCAAGCTTTGAAAGTGCATTCGTTTTTTCGAAGAATATAGAGTGTGATTTTGATTTGCAGGGGACGCAGATAATCGCTGATGCTTCGTCGGATAAAATAAATCTAAGAGTTCTGAGCGAAAGAAAAATTGAATTAAACGGTGCGGTCAGTGTAAAGCTTTGCATTAACAAGATAAGCACTAAAAAATGCTTATGTCCTATGTCGGACGACAGGTATGAAACCTTATGCACAACATTACAAACCAATGATAACATAATGTTTGCTGAAAAAAATCTTATAGTTGATGAGGAGCTGGCTCTCAGTGATTCTCATGCGCAAATAGGAAAAATACTCAATTACTCTGGCAAGATACTTGCAGATGAATGCAAAATAATGAACGGTAAAGTAATGCTTAAGGGCAACTTACTTATAAAAGTTACATATTTATCTGCAGATAACTTTTCAGCTTGCCACTATGAGCAAAAGTTACCGTATAGTCAGGTTTGTGATATCGACGGGATTGATGAGAGCTTTAAATGCGAAACTGAAGAAAAACTTGTGTTTTTAGAGGTAAAATGCAGAAATGACGGCTATGACGAAAATAGGACGATGTCGGTTAACGCTAAGGTGCATATCAGTATTGAGGCTTTTTGCGAGACGGAAGACAGTGTAGTGTTGGATATTTATTCAACGAGTGAAAATATTGAGGCACAGACTGATATAATTCGTATAAGAAAGCATGCTGAAAAGGTAAAAGATACCTTTGTCGCGCGTAAAAGCCTTGAGTTTTCAGGCGGCGCTGTAAGCAGTGTTCTTGATATTTTCTCCGAAGTGCAGACTAGAGGTGTAAAATTTATCAATAATTATATATCGGTATTTGGTATAGTTTATATAAAAATGATAGTCTGTGATGCAAGCGGCACACCGGAATTTTGTGAACGAACTATTGATTTTGAATATAAATATAAAACTGCTTCTGATTGCAAAAACAGCGAATACGATGCCGATATTCAAATATCAAATCTTTCGTATGTTATCAGTTCTGACAGTTGCGTTGAGATTTGCTGTGAGATGTCGGTTTGTTTAGAAATTATTGATGTCTCAGAATATAATGTTGTGACATCAATATCTCCCATAGGTGAGATAAACCGCAAATGTAATGAGTGCTCGGTGTTATTATGCTATCTAGAGGAAGAAACCGATCTTTGGTCCGTCGCAAAAAAATATAGAAGCTGTATAACAGAGATAGCTGCAATTAATTCTATTGATAGCGGAAGAAAAACGGTAAGTGGCGCAGTGATAATACCTGTTAAATAATAAAACTCCCCTAGGGGAGTTTTATTATACTTAATTTATTGTTCAATTTTTTAGCTACCTTTATTATTTAAACAACTAAACCGCCGTTAACTCCTATAACTTGTCCTGTTATAAAGGACGCTTCGTCAGAAGCGAGGAAGAGGGAGATTGCTGCAACATCGTTAGTCGAACCTATACGTCCTAACGGCGTTTCATCAACAATTGCTGCAACATCTTCCAAGGTCAGCTCTTGATTCATTCCGGTTTCAATAAGACCGGGCGCTATACAGTTTACTCTAATGCCACTCGGACCTACCTCTTTAGCAAGTGCTTTTGTTAGGCCTATAACACCCGCTTTTGCGGCAGAATAGGCAACCTCGCAAGAAGCTCCTACTTGACCCCACATAGAAGATATGTTGATAATACATCCGGATTTTTTTTCAATCATATGGGGGAGAACAGCTTGACAGCAATTAAATACGCCACCAAGATTAGTATCAAGTACTTCATTCCATTCAATCTCGCTAAGATCTGTAAAGAGACCCTGACTTGCAATACCTGCGTTGTTAATCAGAATATCTACGCCGCCAAAACGTTCGATAGTCTCTTTAACCATTAGGTCCACATCAATTCTGTTTCGCACATTTGCCTGATAGGGGATAACCTTAAATCCGCTTTCACTTAGCGACTTTTGAAGAATAAGGGCAGACTGAACTGAATTATTGTAATTCATAACAACATTATATCCTTTTTCAGCAAAACGGATAGCTGTTGCAGCGCCAATACCCTTAGAAGCGCCTGTTATTAATACTGTTTTGTTCATAATTACTCTCCCAAACGTTATTTTATGTAAATATTATAACATAAAAATTTATAAATTCAACCGCTATTTAACCACAACCAATAGATTAACATAAAGTTGTAAAACATATATATTGTGTGGTTTACATAACGAGTTAACATAATATTTTAAACTCTGAAAATATCTTGTTGACATAATATTTTTTTTGGTGTATAACTATAAATATAGTTGAAATATAGGCGGATTTATATGAAAAATTTGAAAATCGGTTTTATTGGATGCGGGAATATCGCAATGGCAATTATATCCGGTGCTTTAAAATCAGGTTACATAAAATCAGATAATTTATATCTTTTCGATACTGATTCTGAAAAATATAAGCATTTTTCTTTCGAGGGAGCAACCTCTTGTGCTTCTGCGGAAGAGGTTGTACAATGCTGTAACTATGTTTTTTTAACGGTAAAGCCCCAAATATATGATACAGTTTTAGAACAGATTCGTAATGTATCTCACGGTGTCTGCTTTGTTGCAGTTGCAGCGGGTATAACTGTTTCCCACATAAAGCAGGTTTTAGGGTTTGATTCTGCGGTTATCAGAGTAATGCCCAATACTCCTCTTATGTATGGAATGGGAGCTTCGGCTCTTGTAAAACAGGCCCCTGTTACTGACAGTCAGTACGATTTCATTAAAGGATTCTTTTCTTGTAGCGGAATTACCGTTGATGTCGATGAAGATGAGATCAATACCGTAACAGCTATCAGTGGCAGCGCGCCGGCGTATGCATTGCGTTTTGCTAAAAATCTTATTCAGTTTGCAATAGAAAACGGAATGTCCGAAGATAATGCAAAGGCTCTGGTTTTACAGACACTGTCGGGCAGCGCTTTTATGGCAAAGTCTTCTTTAAACGACATTGATGCACTGATTAAAAATGTAACTTCGCCTAACGGTACAACCTATGCAGGTCTTTGCTCTATGGATGAGAACAATTTTGACGGCGTGCTTAATGCTTGTCTTGGAGCTACATTAAAACGTGCTGAAGAGCTTACTAAATAGAGTAATATTTTTCTTAGTTCCTTCATATTTTGAAATATAAAAAATGGAGGAATTTTCATGAATAGGACAGCTTCTATAAGACTTACAGGACTGAATGTTGGCTACTTAAAAGAAAATCTGGCTTTTATACTTCTTTTTCTTTTAACAGTTGCGTCTATTTTAGTCGGTGTATTATCTATCGGCACTGATTCAATCAATTCGGCAACCGTTGAGATGTTTAACGACCATGTGCTCGCAAGGAATGATAACAGCTTTTTTAAAGCATTTATCTCTTCGTTATTCTCACTTTTAAAATATCCGATTATTTCTTTTTTGTGCGGTACATCTGTTTTAGGGCTTGTTATTTCGCCGCTTTCACTTTCCTTAACAGCTTTTTGGTACGGGGCTCTTGCGGGTTATGTTTATTATACATATGGCATCTCAGGTATAGTCTACAACCTTTTTGTTTTAATATTGCCGACTATTATTCTCTTGTTTTCATTGCTTTTGTCAGTACAGGAGAGTATTAAATTTTCAAAGCTAATTGCAACTATGTGTATCAAAGAGACCAGACCGATTAATCTGTATACACATTTCAGGAGCTTTTGCATGAAGCATATAGTGTTGCTCCTGCCTATTATTTTTGCATCTCTTCTTGACACAGCACTTTTTAATCTTTTTGAGAAATATTTCAATTTTTAAAGTGAAGGAATATTAAAATGCAGAATTACATTTTAGATTTCGAGGCATATCTTAAAAGTGTAAAAAGATCATCTAAAAACACGCTTGAATCGTATTTGCGCGATATCGGGCAGTTTTCTGCATATTGTTCTTCAAATAAGCTAAATAGTCTGGAATCAATCGATTCTGATGTAATTGAAAAGTATTTTGAATACCTCACTGTTCTTGGAAAATCACAATCGACTGTCACAAGGTGCGCAGCGTCACTTAGAGCGTATTTTATTTTCCTATGCTCTAATGGACGAATAGCAACAAACCCTATAGGAAAAGTTAAAGTTAAAACCGCCCAAAAGAAACTGCCGGAGATTCTTACGGGCAAAGAGGTCTTAAAACTGCTCTCTCAACCCTCAGGTAATGACTATAAGAGCATAAGAGACAAAGCTATGCTTGAGCTTTTGTATGCTACGGGAATTAAGGTGTCTGAGCTTATTGAGCTTACTGTGCCCGAAGTAAATATACAAATAGGCATACTTAACCTTCAATCGGCAAAGAATAACAGAATTGTTCCCATATATCCGGGGGCGATTAAAACACTTACTAATTACATATTGAATGTACGCCCTGCGATAATCAGCAACATCGAAGAAGAGCGTCTGTTTACTAATATGAACGGAGAAGCGCTTTCGCGTCAGGGCTTCTGGAAGATAGTAAAGCATTATGCCGATATGGCAAAGATAGACAAGGATATTACACCGCATACCTTGCGTCATTCCTTTGCGGCGCATCTTCTTGAGAATGGTGCTGATATTAAGGATATAAAAGAAATGCTCGGACATGCAGATATATCTACAACTCAGATGTATGCTCAGCTTATGAAGAATAAATATGCGCAAGATTATAGAAAATTTCATCCTCTTGCAAAATAAACCGCAGAAGCTTACCGTTGTCTGCGGTTTTATATTATACTTGACAAACCCTATGTTTACAGTTATAATTTACTATATTATTACTTTAGTTTACTAAATTGGAGGAATTATCATGAAAAGAATTTTAGCACTCGTTATGGCTCTCTTACTTACAGTATTTTGCTTTGTAGGCTGCCAAAAGAAGGATGATGAGTCTACAGCTCTTATTGTTGTTGCTGAAAAAGGCTCCGCTGGTGAAGGCGTTGCTAAGACCCTTGCAGATTATGAATACACTGCAGTAGATACTCAAGCAAAAGCTCTTATGGAGGTTAGCGCCGGAACTGCCGATGCCGCTATCGTTGACTATGTTATGTCTATCGGCTCAATTGGCGAGGGAACAGACTATGAAAATCTTGTTGTAAGCGGTGACGGCTATAATCCTGAAAGCTACGGTATTGCTTTCAGAAAAGGCTCAGACTTTACCGCAAAGGTCAATGAAGCAATAAAGGCCCTGAAGGACGAAGGAAAGCTCGAACAGATTGGTAAAAAGTATAAGCTCGATACTCTTATTACTGCTAATGAGACCTTTGATGCGTTTGAGAAGGCTGCAACCGATTCTGATTATGATTACATAATGAATAAGGGTGAGCTCGTTATAGGCATCACTTATTTCGCTCCTATGAATTATAAGAACGAAGACGGAGAGCTTATAGGTTTTGAGACCGAGTTTGCAAAGGCCGTTTGCGAGAAGCTTGGACTTACAGCTAAGTTTGTTGAGATTAACTGGAATGCTAAGGAAACCGAGCTTGCCGCTAAGAATATCGACTGCATCTGGAACGGTATGACTATTGATGATGATAGAAAAGCAAATATGTCTATCACTATTCCTTATATGCAGAATAAGCAGGTTATGGTTGTTAAGAAGTAATTTGGAGTTAAGTTAATTTTATGGAAATGTTTGAGAAAGTCACGAGCGACCTTCTCGTCGGTTTTGTTGAAAATTGCGAACTGTTTGTAATGACCTTGTTATTTTCCTTACCTTTAGGACTGATCATCACATTCGGTTCAATGACAAAATTTAAACCCTTGGCTTGGCTTACCAAAACTATTGTCTGGATCATCAGAGGAACTCCTCTGATGCTCCAGATTTTTGTGGTTTTTTATGTTCCGGGTCTTGTTTTTGATACACCGATGAGAAACAGAATGTTAGCGGCACTTATTGCATTTGTTATCAATTACGCCTGCTATTTCTCCGAAATTTATAGAGGCGGAATTCAAAGTATATCAAAAGGGCAGTATGAAGCAGGTCAGGTGCTTGGTATGTCCAAGACACAAACCTTCTTTAGGGTAGTCCTCCTTCAAGTAGTTAAGAGGATTGTTGCGCCTATGAGTAACGAGATAATTACTCTTGTAAAGGATACTTCACTTGCACGTATTATAGCTGTATCCGAGATACTTATGTGCGCAGAACGCTTTACGGGAAAAGGACTCATTTGGCCCCTTTTCTATACGGGGGTCTTCTTCCTTGCGTTCAACGGTGTTCTGACACTTCTGTTTGGACGAATTGAAAAGAAATTAGATTATTTTAGGAGTTAGCATATGGCATTGTTAGAAGTTAGAAACATTAAAAAAAGCTTCGGCAAGGTCGATGTGCTTAGAGGCATCTCCTTTGACCTTGACGAAGGAAAAGTCATTTCTATTATCGGTTCTTCAGGTAGCGGAAAGACAACCCTTCTTCGTTGCATCACAGGACTTGAAACTGCTGATGCGGGATATATTTCTGTCGGCGACCGAGTTACCTATGACAGCGAAAGGAAGGACAAACTTTCTAAGGATGCAAAACGTCAGAATCAGTTATGTACAGGTCTTGTTTTTCAATCCTTTAATTTATTTCCTCAATACACTGTGCTTGATAATGTTCTGTTAGCGCCGAAACTTGCTCTAAAAGAAAGACTTAAAAAAGAAAAAGCTGGCCACGATGTAAAGAAAGCAGAGCTTGAAAAGCTGACGGCTGACGCTATGAATGTTATTGAGTCTGTTGGCCTTTCTGAAAAAATTGAGAACTATCCTTGTGAGCTTTCCGGCGGACAGCAGCAGCGAGTTGCTATCGCTAGGGCTTTAATGCTTTCGCCGAAAGTACTTTGCTTTGATGAACCAACGAGTGCTCTTGACCCTGAGATTACGGGAGAGGTTCTAAAGGTTATCAGCTCGCTTGCAAAGCAGGGAAGAACTATGATAATTGTAACTCACGAAATGGGCTTTGCAAAAGAGGTCTCTGATGAGGTCATCTTTATGGATGACGGATTTATTGCCGAACAGGGAACACCCTCAGACATTTTTGATTCTCCTAAGTGCGAACGCCTTAAAATGTTCCTTAACTCAACCCTCAGGATGTAAATTTGATAAAAAAATCACAGTAGAAAACTACTGTGATTTTTCATTATCCAATGCGAGCGCCGAAAGGGCTGCCGCACCGAAAATCAGAGAATCCTCATTAAAGATTACCTTGGGATGATGAAGGGGATAGCAATAGCCCTCATCGGTACTACCTGCTGATATTCCTATCATTAATGATGGAACTTTATTAGAATAATATGCAAAATCTTCGGAACCGGAAGTTCGTTGTTTCTGACTCGAGGATTTTTTTAATTCATCTGATGTTTTTATCATATCCTTATCAAATATATTTGTAAGGGTCTTAAATGCATTCTCAGCGAGTTTACTGTCATTTTTTAAACAAGGACAAGATGAAGTAAATTCGATTCTTACGTTTGATTTTAACGCTCTGGCTGCGTTTTCACAAATTCTTTGCAAAGACATCTTCATTAATTTCCGTGTATTTTCGTCAAAAGCACGCAAAGTCCCCTTTATAAATGCCTTTTCAGGCACAACGTTATGCGTATTTCCGGCGTTTATGCACCCTATAGATAGTGTTGCCGTTTCATTCATCGAAATCTCCCTGGTTTTTATAGTATCAAGCATTGTTACAATGTGCACAGCTGTGATTATAGGATCTACACCCGTGTTTACCATTGCACCGTGACAGCCCTTTCCGATTATTTCAATCTCAAAATAATCGGTCGAAGGCGCGCTTATTCCGTTGCTGATAATCATAGTGCCGCTTTTAAAGGGTGAATTTACTATAGTATGGAGCATATATGCTTTCTCTACTGTTGGATCATCAAGAATACCGTTCTCTATCATATTCTTTGCTCCTTCAAGTATCTCTTCGGCAGGCTGAAAAACAAGTTTCACAGTTTTTTTGAGCTTGCTTTCATGCTTTTTAAGAATTTTTGCGGCTCCAAGCAACATTGCCGTGTGCATATCATGTCCGCATCCATGCATATTTTTTTCACTTTTAAAAAATAGGTCAGTGTCTTCTTTTATAGGCAGCGCATCTGTGTCCGCCCTTAACAGTACAGCTTTGCTATCTGTCGAGTTTTTTCCGATAAGGCAACATACTCCGTTATTGCCAAATATATGTGGTTTTAAATCTAATTGTTCTAATACCTTAATTATATATTCAACTGTTTTACTTAGCTCAAAACCAACCTCAGCATTTGAATGTAAATATCTTCTGTGTTCAATCATATCTTCTTTTATGCTCTTTGCATCATCAAATAAAAAAGCCATATAATACACCTCAAATGTATTATATGGCAAATTATTTTATATATTATAGCTTTTCGTAAATTCGCTTTATGTCCTCAGAGAGAGGCGGACAGGTACCTTCTGTCAAACATGCGGCAGAACCAAAGGCAACTGCAACCTTCAAGGCTTTTTCATTAGCGTAACCCTCAACCTTTGCTTTTATAAATCCAGCTATCAAACTGTCGCCGGCGCCAATTGTTGAAATTGCTTGTATCTTAGGTGATCTAAGCGAAAAACACCCGTCGTTTCCGAGAAGGACAGCGCCGCGCTCTCCGAGTGAAATTATGACGTTTTCAACCCCGTTTGAATGTATTATCTCTGCTTTTTCTGCAGCAGCTGAAAGCGAATCAGTTTCTTGCTTAAAATAGTTGCTTATTTCTTGCTCATTTGGTTTTATGAGCCACGGAGAAAGCTCGTAAATATCATTTAGAGAAAAAGATCGAGAATCGATAACGATAAGTCCACCTTTTGATTTTAATCTACCAAGAAAACGCTTGACACTTTTCATAGAAACCCCGTCAGGAACACTTCCCGTGAAGGTTATAACGGTTTCGCAGTCTACGATGATGTTATTGTAAATGTCATCGAGAACGCTGTCGTCAAGAGAGAAGCCGCAAAAACTTATCCTAGTCTCTTTCTTTCCGGTATGAATTGTCAAGTTTTCACGTATATTACCGTCTTTTTCGATTATGACGGTGTCGAGATCACTAACTAACTTTTTAAATTCCTTACCGTTTCCGCGTCCGAGAACAATTACCGCAGTGTTTTTGACTCCTGCAACATTAAGCGCGCGACTAATGTTAACGCCCTTTCCACCGGCATCCTTAGAGGTGACTGTTACTATATTTTCTCGATAAGCAGTAAAATCATCTGAGATAGCATGAAGGTCATAAGCAGGGTTAAGTGTTATAGTATATATTCTCATATGGGTTATCTCACAAAGTTATTGCAGCATTGTGCTTTTTAGAAATCAATTGGATAATTACTACTGCGCCGACAAGAACAATTCCAATAATATCGGTAATCAGTCCAGGGTAAATAAGCAGCAATCCGCCAATCGCGCTCACGATTCTTTCATACCAATGCATCTTTTTGACAAAGTATCCCTGAAGTGCCGCAGAAACACCAAACATACCGATAAATGAGGTTATGCAAATTAGAACTACCTCGAAAACAGTTGTTTTGATGAAAAGCATAGAAGGGTTAAGTGCAAATACATAGGGTACAATAAACGCGCCGATAGCAAGCTTTGTAGATGTCATCGCGGTTTTCATTGGGTTTGCGCCGGCTATCGCTGCACCTGCATAGGCGGCAAGGGCAACAGGGGGAGTAAGGTCCGCAACAATTCCAAAATAGAAAACAAAGAAATGAGCGGCTATCATAGGTACACCCATCTGAACAAGAATAGGAGCGCAGGTAGCAGCCATTATGCAATAATTTGCCGTGGTTGGAACACCCATTCCAAGAACGATGCAGCATAGCATAGTTAAGAAAAGTGCAACGATTACCTTGTCGCCGGCAAGCGCAACAATACCGTTAAAGAGCTTATATGCTAGACCTGTAACACCGATAATTCCCGCGATAATACCTGCAACACCACAAGCAGCAGCAACAGTAATCATACCTTGTCCGCCGGCGGCTAGCGCTTCAAGTATTCTTTTTGGTGTAATTCTGTGTTCTTTGTTGAAAAGACTGACAACAATTGATGCAATAATGGCGATTGCAGCAGCATATGCGATAGATTTTGTACTTGTGCCGACAAGATATATCAGCAAAATAAGAGGTAAAAGAAGGTATGACTGTTTAAGAAGAGGTTTAAGACGAGGAAGTTCTTCCTTTGTAAGCCCCTTTAGCCCTTCTTTTTTTGCCTCAAGGTGAACTGTGATAAAAACTCCTGCAAAATACAGGACAGCGGGTAAAATTGCTCTTACCACAATGTTAGAATAGGGTACACCCACTGTTTCAGCCATAAGGAACGCTGCTGCACCCATAATAGGAGGCATTATTTGACCGCCTGTAGATGCAGATGCCTCTGCCGCTGCTGCAAATTCAGGTTTATAACCTGTTTTTTTCATAAGGGGTATTGTAACAGCACCCGAGCCTACAGTGTTAGCTACGGATGAACCCGATACCATTCCTTCAAGTGCAGATGCAACAACAGCGACCTTTGCGGGGCCTCCGGAAAAACGACCGACAAGAGCATTTGCAATATTAATAAAAAAGTCGGCAATTCCGGTACGCTCCAAGAAGGCTCCGAAAATTATAAACATAACTATATACTTCGAGCAAACGTTAACAGGAGTAGAAAGAATACCTTCCTTTGAATAGAAAAGAACTCTTACCATTTCGGTAATTCTCGCAACAATGCTTGGATTGGTGGAGCCCCAGATTAGGGCATATATAAGCAATAGTCCCGCTACGCATAGAATAGGAAGACCAACACTTCTTCTACAGAGCTCTGCAAGGCAAAGAATACCAATTATACCTATAGCAACCTCTATGGGGGTGATTTTAAATCGCGCGACTATATCGTTAGCAAATAAGCAGAAATAGAGAAAAGAGGCTGTTCCGAGAGTCATTATAATTATATCGTACCACGGAATATAATTCGCTCTCGTAACACCTTTTTTAGCAGGAAAGACAATATAGCCAATAAGCAGAATGAAGGCCATAAAAGAGGTTAGCCTAATCTCATCGAGCCACGTAGCAAAAAAAGTAACATATATACAAAATATCGAAAAGGAAGCTAGTATACAGTTAACTATAGTCTTGGGCACGCCTTCCCAAATTCTCACGTTTGACTCGCGATCATACTTTTTCATTACATCGTCAACACTGAGAGGCGCCGTTTCCGATACAGTTTTTTTCTTAAACAACGACATTTAAAATCTCCTTTTGCAATAATGAAAAATTGGCTACAGCAGAAATTACTGCAGCCAATCGAGAAAAACTGATTTATTCAGTTTCTACAGTTACACCTTTCTCAGAAAAATACTTAGCTGCGCCCTTATGGAATGGAACTGTGATGCCTTCGGTAGCGTTTTCAAGAGAAAGCTCAGCGCCCTTCGCGTGAGCAGCTTTTAAAGCATCAATATTATCAAAAATAGCTTTTGTGATATTATAAACATCATCTTCAGATGCAGAGGCGCTTACTATCAGAGTAGCTTTAACGGTGACGGTTGTTACATCAGCAGTCTGACCTTTATAAGTATTTGCAGGGATCTTGTAAGTAGTGTAGAAGGGGGAAGATTCCATAAGTTTAGATGCAACATCTCCGTCGATAGGAACAAGATAAGCAGTAGCAGAGGTGCAAAGCTCTTGAATAGCGGGTGTGGGAGCACCGGCAACTATGAAAGCCGCGTCTATTTTACCATCCTTAAGGGCATCTGCAGAGTCGCCAAAAGACTGATACTGTGGTACAATATCTTCTTCGGTAAGACCTGCCGCCGCAAGGATATCTACAGCGTTGAAATAAACGCCGGAACCGGCAGCGCCGATAGAAACCTTTTTACCTCTGAGATCTGCAACACTCTTAATGTTGGGATCCATTGTAACAAGCTGAACAGCCTCGGCATAGAGTCCGCCTATAACTCGGAAAGAGGCGAGCTTTCCTTCGGCCTCAAATGAACGTGAGCCTGCCCAAGCATATGCCATAACGTCTGACTGAACAGTACCAAGCTGATAGTTACCGGAATCTATTCCTAAAATATTAGCTTTGGAGCCATCGGTTGAAACAACATTTACGTTTATACCTGAAACTGTCTTGATCTGGGTTCCGAGGATGCCGCCGTATCCGTAATAAGTACCTTGTGTACTGCCTGTACCCATTGTCATAGTAGATCCGCTACAAGCAGAAAAAGAGAAAAGAATTGCTAGGGTAATAATGATTGCTAAAATTCGTCTCATAATCATACCTCCACTAAAATTTATTTTATTATACTAAAATTCTTATTACATTGCAAGAAATTTATGGATAATATATAAAAAGCTTTTGCTTGTAAGCACACTGCGACCATAACAGTTTGCTGAGTTGTAATTATCGCTTTGCGATTGCTCTGTTCGAGTCTCAAATCTTAAAAATAAAAAGGAACACACGCCTTTCGGCGGCATTCCTTTTTACTTGGCGGAGAAGAGGAGACTCGAACTCCTGCGCCGGTTACCCGACCTACGCCCTTAGCAGGGGCGCCTCGTCACCAACTTGAGTACTTCTCCGTGTTGTAACGCTGATTTAAAAAATATGGCGGAGGGAAAGGGATTCGAACCCTTGTGGGGTTGCCCCCAAACGGATTTCAAGACCGCCTCGTTATGACCACTTCGATATCCCTCCGAATGTGACCAGTGTATTATATCACACAAAAATTTTATTGTCAATATCGATTTTAAAAAAAATCGGGCAACATTGTAGGTTTACAATAGATGTGTTACAGTAACGAATAAAAAAAGAGTGACGAATGGAAAATCCTGTGTTACAGTTAAGTTGCTCAAATCAAAACGTACAGGAGGA
>JAZQER010000050.1:0-2946 GCA_045539095.1 Acutalibacteraceae bacterium
GCATGACTGTTAATCATGATGTCACTGGTTCGAGCCCAGTTGGGGGAGCCAAAAACTCGCTACAAATTAATTGGTGTTGATGACGCTGAGGGTCCACCCGTTCCCATACCGAACACGGAAGTTAAGCTCAGTGGTGCCGAAGATAGTGCCTTGGCGACGAGGTGTGAAAATAGGGAGATGCCAATACTTGTAGCGAGTTTTCCTTTATCCAAAAGTGGACTGCGATAGAAGTAGGTGCCCGGTGGGGCCTTGTATAAATACGAATCGTTATAACACGTTTTATTCCTGATGATTGTTGTAGATATATACACAATCATCATTTTTTATTATAGGATGTGTTTTAATGATTATTTTACCCGCCCAGAAAAAAGTTGAGGTTGTTAAGCGTGATAAAGCTATCAAAACCGTGTACTGCTTATATAGGGTATCCACAAAGAATCAGGTAGATGAAAATGATATTCCTATGCAGCGATTGGCTTGTCACGAATTTGTTTCTCAGAATCCCGGTTGGTTTATCAGACGTGAGTTTTATGAAAGAGGTGTCTCAGGTTATAAAGTATTCGCCAATGATAGAGATCAATTACAGGAATTAAAAGCCTGCGCATTAAGAAAAGAATTTGATGTGTTGCTTGTTTTTCTTTTTGATCGATTAAAAAAGATGGAAATTGAACCGGATGAAGCAGATATCAGGCGATACAAAAACAAACAGAAGATACCGGTATATGTTCACCAACAGAACTCTTTGCAGAAATGAATGTAAGGGTCAGGGAACCTTTTCGGTCATCAAAGTAGATGACTTAGTAAGAAAGCATCTGAAAAACTGCCTTGAACAATTAAATATGGATTCACAAAACAAGCTAATTGAGCTCAAATATCAAAGAGCTATGGCAGATTTAAATTCAAGAATCAGAAAACTGAAAAAGAAAGAGAGTAATCTTACAAAGCAGCTTAAATCACTTTATTCCGAAGTCCCTGATTCCATAAGCGGCAACAGCGCATATAGCCCTGTTCAGTTATCAGATATCATTAATGACTTAAAAGATAGAATCGACGAAATTACAGAAAAGCTGGAACCTCTGGAAAACGAGATAGCTGACAAACAGCAACTTCAGATGTCCATTCAACATAGATATGAAAATATCAGAATCTGTTAATGAGATTTTTTGAAAAGGGAGTAGGGGATGGCTAAAAGAGAATGATTATCTTAAAGCTATTTGAAAGGATTACGGTAAGTAGAGGCACAGAGGAATGTGATATTAGGTACACAATGAGGAGTAACTATGAGGATTTTGTAGTATAATATCTAGTCGGAACGTTATAACCCCCGATTGAACAGTTACTATTGCTTTGGCAATAATTTTGATAGACATTTAATAATTTGTTTGATATAATAAGCTACAATATAAACGTACAAGTCTATTTGGAGTTAGAAATATGAAACGAAAAACAGCAAAAGAGCTTCTCGCCGAATCTTTCAGAGAGATAGCGAAGAGTAAGAATATCGACAAAATCACCGTTAAGGATATCACCGAAAACTGCGGCTATTCGGTCGCGACCTTTTATCGGCAGTTCAAAGATAAATACGATCTGATCGCATGGGCGTATTCATGCGATGTGGAAGAGATAATGAAGCAGATCGAGTACAGCGAGGCTTCTTGGAAGCAGGCGCTGACGAAAGCCGCAAAGTATTACCGGAAGCACCGCGACTACCTGTCAAATCTTCTTCTGCACACCACCGGATATATGAGCTTTGTGCGGCATATGTCACAGATCAACTACAGGAGCTTGAAGCAGAAGATACAGGCTTCGGCAAAGGTGGAAAAGCTCAGCACAAAAACAGATATGTACATACGGCTATACTGCCACGGTACCGTCGCTCTGACCTGCGACTGGCTGCTCGGAGAGTTTGAAGCCGACGCGCAAACGCTGGCGGAGATCTATGAAAGCACTTTGCCGCCGCACCTGCGTCAATATCTTTTCTAAAACCATTTTATTATGCAACAGCGTGAAATTTCTCACGCTGTTTTTGATAGAAATTACAATAATTTTCTCATAATGAGAAAACTTTTCAATATTCTATATTGCTTTATTTTGGAAATTATTATAAGATAAATATGAAAAGGTTGTGCACAATAGCACAGCAAACAATAAACTTATTTCGGAGGTAGATTATTATGACAAAAATTGAACTGTTAAAGGCATTTGCAAAGGGTTGGTTCGGCAACTCCCAGCAGCATTCCATTCACGCTCAGCTCTTAAAAGCGCGCGGACTGAACAAGCTCGCAGATAAGATTATGGCTGAGTCCGACGAAGAGTGGGAGGAAGCGAAGAAGGTCAACGCCCGCCTGATCGAACTGGGCGAAACGCCTGTCGTTGAGATCGAAGCCTATCCTGTTATTACCGACATCAAAGAGATGCTCGAATATGACTGCAAGGATTCCGCTGAGGCGCTGCCGATGATGTCAAAGTCACTCGCTATGTTTGACGACGACTATGTTACAAGACATATGATTGAGGAATTCATCATTGACGAGCAGGATCACTACAACTGGGTCAAGGGTCACCTCTGCCTGATTGAGCAGATCGGTATCGAAAACTATATGATTGAGATGTTAGGTGATAATTAATGAAAATAACAGTATTAAACGGAAGTCCGAGAAAGCAGAACACCGCCGCAATGGTTGACGCGTTCTGTGAGGGCGCAAAGGAAGCAGGACATGAAGTTGAAGTCCTCCACGTCGGCAAGATGAAGATTAACGGCTGTCTCGGCTGCGAGTATTGCCATACCAAGGGCGAGGGCAAATGCGTCCAGAAGGACGATATGGAAAAGGTTATGCCCGCTTATCTTGACGCGGATATGATTGTCTACGCTTCTCCTGTCTACTACTTTGACGTCACCGCACAGCTGAGCGCCGCGATGCAGAGAGTGTATGCCATCGGCAAGCC
>JAZQER010000051.1:0-3659 GCA_045539095.1 Acutalibacteraceae bacterium
TGGTACGGCGACGGTCACCCTCTACCTGAAGGTTGTGGTCGATATACTCACGAAGCTTTGAAATATCGTCTTCGGTAAGGTCCTTAACTCTGGTATCGGGATTTATACCGGTATCAGCAAGGATTTTTTTCGATGTAGTAAGACCGATTCCGAAAATGTAAGTGAGTCCGATTTCAACTCGCTTCTCGTTCGGCAGGTCAACACCAGCAATACGTGCCATTAATCAAAGCACCTCCATTTTTTTCTTGACGGGCGGAATCTTTCCGCCAGTTGCCAAAATGCAATTAACCCTGACGCTGTTTGTGTTTGGGGTTCTCACAGATAACCATGATTTTACCCTTGCGCTTGATAACTTTGCATTTTTCGCAAATCTTTTTAACAGAAGGTCTGACTTTCATTCGGATTATACCTCCTTATAATTTTGACTGATTACTTGGAACGCCAAGTAATACGTCCTTTAGACAAATCATACGGCGACATCTCAACTGTTACCTTATCTCCGGGTAAAATTCTTATGAAATTCATACGAAGTTTACCTGAAATATGAGCGAGTATCTGATGTCCGCCTTGAATTTCTACCTTGAACATTGCGTTAGGCATAGCCTCAACAACGACGCCTTCAAGCTCTATCATGTCTTGCTTAGACATTTTGGTTCCTCCCTTTTCCCGCGGAATCTCTGTAAACCGCAAGTGCTTTTCTCAAAGATTTATTGGTTTTATAACTGTCCTTCTCTAAAACGGTGTTAGTAAGGCTTATATGTTTCGGGTTTTTGCGCTTTGGGCGCTCAAGAGGCCGTTCTTTACCGTCACAGACGAGCAAATAACCGTCCGTCTCACTGACCACAACCATAAAATAGCCTTTATCCCGTCCCGATTTCGAACACACTATCTGTCCTTCCATATTTCACCTCATACAAGGGTCATTATTTTTGGACCTTCGGCAGTTATTACTACCGTATGCTCAAAATGAGCGGAAAGCGAACCGTCTTTTGTTAAAACAGTCCATCCGTCCGGCTGAATACTTACATCGCTTTTACCCGCATTTATCATCGGTTCAATAGCAAGTGTCATACCGGGCATTAGTCGGATTCCCCTGCCGGCTGTTCCGAAATTCGGAACCTCCGGAGCTTCGTGCAGGTGGGTGCCTATTCCGTGACCGACAAACTGTCTGACCACCGAATACCCACGAGCCTCAACATAACTCTGCACCGCGTGACCGATATCACCGATTCTGCCGCCTGAAACCGCCGCCGCAATACCTTCGTAAAGGCTTTCGCGTGTGGTATCCATCAGCCGCTTCGCTTCAGGTGAAATGTCACCGCAAGCGAAAGTAGCAGCATTATCGCCGTGGTATCCCTCAAACTTAGCGCCAAGGTCGATACTTACAATATCGCCGGCTTTAAGTTTCCGCTTAGCAGAAGGAATGCCGTGAATTACCTCGTTGTTTATAGAAATACAGGCAGTGGCGGGATAGCCCTCATAATTTTTAAAGTTGGGCACGCCGCCCTGACTTCGGATATATTCCTCAGCCAATCTATCAATCTCAGCCGTGGTTACCCCCGGCTCGACTGCTTTGCCTGCTATTTGTAATGCTCCGGCCGATATTCTGCAAGCTTCTCTCATAATTTTAAGCTCGCGGCCGTTTTTCAGCACTATCATATACTAAATCTCCGAAAGTGCGGCGAGAACAAGAGCAGTGGTATCAGCCACTTCGTCCTGACCCTCAACACACAGGAGTTTACCGCAGTTTCTGTAATAATCTTTCAGAGGTTCGGTCTGTTCATGATAAACATCAAGTCTGTTTTTAACAGTTTCAGGTTCATCATCCTTACGGATAACAAGATTTCCCTCACAAAGATTGCATACACCCTCTTTAGCAGGCTTTTTGTATTCGGTATGATAGCTGGCGCCGCATTTTTCACAAACGCGTCTGCCAGACATACGCTTAACAATCTCGCTGTCTGCAACCTCGATAGAAAGTGCAGCATCGATAACAAAGCCTAACTCATCAAGAGCTTCTGCCTGCGGAATCGTGCGGGGGAAACCGTCAAGAATGTAGCCGTTCTGGCAATCACTCTCTGCAAGGCGTTCCTTTATGATGCCGATAACGACATCATCCGGAACGAGGTTTCCCGCATCGATATATGATTTAGCCTTTAATCCCATTTCTGTACCGTTTTTAAGTGCAGCACGGATAATGTTGCCGGTGGAAATGGTCGGAATATTGTATTTTTCAGAGATTATCTCTGCCTGTGTGCCTTTACCGGCACCGGGTGCTCCTAAAAG
The DNA here is from genome assembly GCA_045539095.1 of Acutalibacteraceae bacterium. Lineage (GTDB taxonomy): Bacteria > Bacillota > Clostridia > Oscillospirales > Acutalibacteraceae > SFWF01. The sequence continues at coordinate 2,287 of JAZQER010000051.1, forward strand.
AATGAGCTTCATACATTTACTCCTTATCTTTAGTCAAGGAATCCCTTATAATGACGCATCATCATCTGGGACTCAAGATTTCTAACCGTGTCAAGTGCTACACCAACCATAATCAGTACCGATGTACCGCCGAGAGAGATATTGATCTTTCCGACAGAACCGATGATGATAGGAAGAATAGCGATAGCACTGAGGAAGATAGCTCCCATCAGAGTAATTCTTGACAAGATTTTGGAAATAAAATCAGATGTGGGCTTGCCGGGTCTGATACCGGGGATTGCTCCGCCGTTTTTACGCAGATTGTTAGCCATTTCAACCGGATTGAACTGGATGGTTGCATAGAAATATGCAAATCCGATAATGAGGAAGAAATAAACAACTGCATAGAAAATACCCTGAACACTGAAGAGTGAAAGCACTTTGTAAAGAACCTTCTCAGTGTCCTTCATAAAGCCCAGAATCATTGTGGGAAGCATCAGAATAGATGATGCAAAGATGATGGGCATAACGCCAGCCATATTAACCTTAATCGGAATATGGGTGTTCTGACCGCCATACATCTTGTTACCTACAACACGCTTAGCGTATTGAACAGGTATTCTGCGCTCAGCAGCAGTCATCCATACAACAAAGGCGATTACCAGCAAGAAGCCGATAATAATACCTATAACTGCAACATACTGCTTGAGACCCCAGTATGCGATAAGAGCATTGAGAGCCTGAGGACCGCGGGACAAAATACCGGCAAAAAGAAGTATTGAAATACCGTTGCCGATACCCTTTGAGTCGATCTGCTCGCCAAGCCACATAACTAAAGCGGAACCTGCAGTAAAAGCGAGAACGATAACTATCGGAGCAAATACTTTTGCAAATGTGCCGCTGACACTGAGATATCTGCTGTTATTGAGGTATACATAGTATGCAATACCCTGAATAAGAGCAAGAACTATAGTTGCATAACGGGTAAGCTGAGCTAATTTCTTCTGACCCTCTTCGCCTTCTTTCTGCCAACGTTCGAGTACCGGAATGGCAACACACAAAAGCTGAACGATAATTGAAGAGTTGATGTACGGGGTAACTGACATAGCGAAAATTGCGCCATATTCAAGACCGCCACCGGTCAGAATTGAAAGATAACTGAAGAATTCGTTTGTAACACCTGACTCGCTTGCAGCTTTTAAAGCAGCAACGTCGATGTAGGGTACAGGGATAACTGCGCCAATTCGGAAAATTATTACTATGAAGATAGTGAACAGAATTTTATTTCTGATTTCTTTTATCTTCCAAGCATTTCTTAATGTTTCTAACATTAGATCACCTCAGCCTTTCCGCCGGCAGCAGTAATCTTTTCAGCAGCAGAAGCAGAATAAGCG
>JAZQER010000052.1:0-57880 GCA_045539095.1 Acutalibacteraceae bacterium
CTCGATCTGGTTGGATGTGATCCATGCAGGCTCCATAGCCTGAAGACCAAACTGACCGTAGGTTACTGTATTACCGCGCGAAGCAGTACCGGTAAGACGGCCACGCTGTACGCGACGGAATTTAACACGCTTAGGCAGTAACATTAGCGAGCGCCTCCTTCTCTCTTCGACTTGCGGTTGTCGTGGAGAACCTCACCCTTATAGAGCCATACCTTAACACCGATCTTGCCGTATGTTGTATCAGCCTCTGCGAAGCCATAGTCGATATCGGCACGAATGGTCTGTAGCGGGATGGTTCCCTCGTGGTAGGTTTCACTTCTTGCGATTTCAGCACCGCCGAGACGGCCTGAGCACTTAACCTTGATTCCTCTTGCACCAAGCTTCATAGCTCTGCCGATGCAAAGCTTCATAGCTCTTCTGAAGGATACACGCTTCTCAAGCTGAGCTGCGATGTTCTCTGCAATGAGGGTTGCGTTGAGATCAGGATTCTTGATCTCGACAATGTTGATTACTACGGGTTTGCCGAGAATCTTCTGGCAATCAACACGAAGCTTCTCAATTTCAGCTCCCTTTGCGCCAATTACAAAGCCCGGCTTTGCGCAGTGGATGTGGATGCGTACGCGCTGAGCGGTACGCTCAATTTCGATCTTAGGAACGCCTGCAGAGAAAAGTCTCTTCTTCAGGTACTTACGGAGGTTGTAGTCCTCAACCAAAGTATCTCCGAAAACTTCGTCCTTGGCGAACCAACGAGAGTCCCAATTTTTAATGACTCCTACACGGAATCCATGGGGATTTACTTTCTGGCCCATTAACTTTAACCTCCTTTTTAGATTTCACGTTCTTTAAGAACGAGAGTCATATGGCTTGTTCTCTTTAAGATGCGGTGTGCGCGGCCGTGATCCTTCGGGCGGATTCTCTTGAGAATCGGTCCGGGGCAGGCAAAGCACTCTGCAACATAAAGCTTAGAAACGTCCATATTGTGATTGTTTTCTGCATTTGCCATAGCAGAAGCTAACAGCTTAGCAAGGGGTTCACACGCAGCTTTGGGTGTAAACTTAAGAATAGCCATTGCTTTGTCAGCGTCCTGATTGCGGATAAGATCCATAACAATCTTGACCTTACGAGGCGAAATGCGAGCAAATTTTAAAGTAGCTCTTGCTTCCATTGTTTATACTCCTTTCGCTGCTTACTTGCTTGTTTTAGAACCGGCGTGACCCTTGAAGGTTCTTGTGGGTGCGAACTCGCCGAGTTTGTGTCCAACCATGTCCTCAGTAACATATACCGGTACGTGCTTACGGCCATCATGAACCGCAAAGGTGTGTCCGACGAAATCGGGGAAAATGGTGGATGAACGGCTCCAGGTCTTGAGAACTCTTTTCTCGCCTGCAGCATTCATTTCTTTGACTCTCTTGAGCAGCACTGGCTGCACGTAAGGTCCTTTTTTAATGCTTCTTCCCATAATTCAAACTCCTTTCGTCCGACTATTTAGTGCGACGCTTCACGATATACTTATCGGAATGCTTGTGCTTGTTTCTGGTCTTGTATCCGAGAGCAGGCTTGCCCCAAGGAGTAACAGGACCGGGACGTCCGATGGGTGACTTACCTTCACCACCACCGTGGGGGTGTTCACAGGGGTTCATTACAGAACCGCGTACAGTAGGTCTCCAACCCATGTGACGCTTACGTCCGGCTTTACCGTAGTTAACGTTTGCGTGCTCAGGGTTTGATACCTGTCCTACAGTTGCCATGCAGTTCTCAGGAACATTGCGAAGCTCACCGGAGGGAAGGCGAAGAAGTGCCATTCCGTTTTCCTTAGCCATGAGCTGTGCCATGTTACCTGCAGAACGAGCGAGCTGTGCGCCCTTACCGGGATAAAGCTCAACGTTGTGAACAACGGTACCAACAGGGATGTTTACGAGCGGAAGTGCGTTACCGGGCTTAATGTCGGCATCAGGTCCGCTTACAATCTTGTCTCCTACATTAAGGCCGATGGGGCAGATAATGTAGCTCTTTACACCGTCCTCGTACTGAACGAGTGCAATGAATGCAGAACGGTTAGGATCGTATTCCTTGGTGAGAACGGTAGCGTTTATGCCAAAACGGTTTCTCTTGAAATCGATAACTCTGTACTTTCTGCGGTTTCCGCCACCTCTGTGACGAACTGTGATTCTGCCGTAGCTGTTTCTACCGGCATTTTTCTTTAAAGGCTCAAGCAAACTTCTCTCGGGAGCTACCTTGGACAGCTCGGAGTAATCCATAGTTGTCATATTACGGCGGCCCGGAGTAGTAGGCTTATAATGTTTAATTGCCATTTGTTTCACTCTCCTATTTAGGCTTAGCGAGGTTATAGTATAGAACCTCATACATCACCGGAAATTAAATTCTGATTTAATTTCGACTTACAGTCCAGTTTAGATCAGTCCGTCAAAGAACTCAATCGGCTTGGAATCAGCTTTGAGGGTTACGATAGCCTTTTTCCAAGAAGCTGTGTAGCCGCTGTAACGGCCGCGTCTTCTTTCCTGGCCACGAACGTTGATGGTATTGACCTTTTCAACCTTAACGCCTGCAAAAACTTCCTCGATCGCTTTTGCGATCTCTACCTTGCCAGCATCCTTTGCAACCTTGAAGGTGTACTTCTTATCAGCGATACCTGACATGCTCTTTTCGGTAATGACCGGAGCGATTATAATATCGTGTGCTAACATTATGCGTAAACCTCCTCGATCTTCGCTACTGCATTCTTAACGATAACAAGTGAGTCAGCATTAAGAATATCATAGGTGTTGATTGTGTTATACTGAGCGGTCTTAACGCCTGCGATATTTGCCGCGCTCTTAACTGCGAAGCTGTTGTTGTCCTCGAGGACAACAAGGGTCTTCTTCTCTGCGCCGATTGCCTTGAGACAAGCTGCAACAGTCTTAGTGCTGTAAGAGTCTACGGTCAAAGCATCGAGAACGATGAGAGAACCGTTGAGTACCTTATCTGAAAGAGCGCTCTTCAGAGCGAGTCTGCGTTCTTTCTTATTGATTACATAAGAGTAATCTCTCGGCTTCGGGGCATGGACGATACCGCCATGTCTCCACTGGGGAGCTCTGGTCGAACCCTGACGGGCATGGCCTGTTCCCTTCTGTCTCCAAGGCTTCTTGCCGCCGCCGGAAACTTCTGTACGGGTTAAGGTGGACTGTGTGCCCTGACGCTGATTTGCAAGATAATTAACAACAGCTTCATGCATTACTGCTGCGTTCGGCTGGATTCCGAATACTGCATCACTTAAGGTGATTTCTCCGACCTTCTTGCCGGTCATATCAACTACTGCTATATTAGCCATTTAGAACACTCCTTCCTTAAGCCTTTACGCTGTCGCTGAGAACTACGATTCCGCCCTTGGGACCGGGAACGGCACCCTTAACTGCGATGATGTTGTTCTCTGCATCAACTTTAACAACTTTGAGATTCTGAACAGTTACTCTCTCGTTTCCGAGGTGACCTGCCATCTTCTTTCCCTTAAATACTCTCGCGGGATCGATAACACCGAGTGAACCGCCGTGACGGTGAACAGGGCCGGTACCGTGAGATTCTTTAAGTCTTGAGAAGTTCCAACGCTTTACAACGCCTGCATAGCCCTTACCTTTGGAAGTGCCGCATACATCGATTGCGTCGCCTTCTGCAAATACGTCAGCCTTAATAAGGTCGCCAACGTTTACAGCGCTGCAGTCCTCAAGTCTGAATTCGCGAAGAACCTTCTTGGGTGCAACATCGTTCTTGGCAAAGTGACCCTTCATGGGCTTATTTACCTTCGATGCCTTAAGATCGCCGTAGCCAACCTGTACTGCATCATAGCCGTCGTTTTCTACTGTCTTCTTCTGAGCGACGACACAGGGGCCTGCTTCAATAACAGTAACGGGAACGACGTTTCCGTTTGCGTCAAAAAGCTGAGTCATACCGAGCTTTTTTCCGATGATACCTTTTTTCATAATATTTCCTCCTTGGTTATTGGTTGGATCTCTCCAACATGACCTGCCTTATAGACCGATGATTAAAGCTTAATCTCGATGTCTACGCCGGCGGGAAGCTCAAGACTTGTCAGGGCTTCAACAGTTTTGTTTGAAGGTCTGAGAACGTCGATAAGCCTTTTGTGTGTTCTGGTCTCGAACTGCTCACGGCTGTCCTTATATTTATGAACAGCACGAAGGATGGTAACTACTTCCTTCTCAGTCGGTAGCGGAACGGGGCCCGATACTCTTGCGCCTGTGCGCTTCGCAGTCTCAACGATCTTATCTGCTGCCTGATCTACAAGCGCATGATCGTATCCCTTGATGCGAATTCTGATCTTTTCTTTTACTGCCATTTCAATTGCTCCTCCTTGTTGGATTTGCGGGCAGAACTTACACCGTGCCGCGTGTTTCTTCGCGGTACATTATAAAACCGGATGGCTGGGGTTGCAGTCATTCCGGGGCTGACAAGGCACAATGCTCCTGCCATTGCTACACGGCATCGCAAGTTGCCGCACAGCAGTTTAAGTTCTTCCTCGCCCGGTTTAAAATCGGACATACTCCGCGGAAATTTCCCGTCTCTCGGACGGCCACCTCCCGCATCAACGCATATCTGACGCTATTACTGAACATAGCGTACTCCGGTATAATAACATAGAATAAATAAAAATGCAAGTACTTTTTTAAAATATTTTTTAATATTTTTCGGGGGAATCTCCCCTGCTTTTTTATCCTCGCGCGCGCATATTATATATAAGGTAGGGTTGAGAGCCCAGGGTAGAGAGGAAAGGGAAAGGTGTCGGCTTCGCCGGTCAAATATAATTCGTTTCGCAGAGCGAAACACCTTAATTATTCACTATTAATTATTCATTAAAAAAGACGGTTCAATGTGAACCGTCCTTTTAGTATTAATATGCTTTTCCCCAGTAAACCATCTTTTTTGCAGGTTTTCCGCAGCAGATGCAGGTCTCTGCGATATTTTCCTGCTCAAATGGCATACATCTTGAAGAAACACCCGCCTTTTCTTTGAGGGCATCCTCGCAGGCTCTGTCCTCACACCACATAGCCTTTATGAATCCGGGCTTTGTATCGGCGATTTCAATCATCTCATCAAGAGTCTTTACCTCGTAAGTTTTGGAGCTTCTGTTTGCGAGAGCCTTCTCATAAAGTCCGTCACGAACCTTATCGAGCATTGCAGGAATTACAGTTTCAAGCTCATCGAGGGAAACGACAGTCTTTTCGCCGTTATCTCTGCGAACAACCACGCACTGATTGTTTTCAATATCACGGGGACCAAGTTCAAGCCTGAGCGGTACGCCCTTCATCTCATACTCGGCAAACTTCCAGCCGGGTGAGTTGTCGGATACATCTATCTTCGCTCTGCAAATCTTTTTGAGTCTGTCACAAACCTCGGTAGCCTTTTCGATAACGCCTGGCTTATGAGATGCAATCGGGATAACGATGGTCTGAATCGGAGCGACTGCAGGAGGCAGAACAAGGCCGTTATCATCACCGTGAGTCATAATGATCGCACCGATAAGACGGGTCGAAACACCCCAAGAGGTCTGGAACGGAGTAGAAAGCTTATTATCCTTGTCGGCAAACTGAATACCGAATACCTTTGCAAAGCCGTCGCCAAAGTAATGAGATGTTCCCGACTGAAGCGCCTTACCGTCATGCATCATAGCCTCGATGGTATAGGTATCTTCGGCGCCTGCAAAACGCTCCTTCTGGGTCTTAACGCCCTTGATGACAGGCATAGCGAGATACTTTTCAGCAAACTCGGCATAAATATTCAGCATCTGAACTGTTTCTGCACGTGCTTCTTCGGCAGTTGCGTGGATAGTATGACCCTCCTGCCAATGGAACTCACGCGAACGGAGGAAAGGACGGGTGGTCTTTTCCCAACGGACAACACTGCACCACTGATTGTAGAGCTTCGGGAGATCGCGCCAAGAATGTATTATATTTTTATAATGGTCGCAGAAGAGGGTTTCGGAGGTAGGTCTTACGCACATTCTCTCCTCTAATTTTTCGCTTCCGCCGTGGGTAACCCATGCAGCCTCGGGAGCAAAGCCCTCAACATGATCCTTTTCAATCTGTAAAAGACTCTCGGGGATGAACATAGGCATAGAAACATTTTCGTGCCCCGTTTCCTTGAACATTCCGTCCATTATTCTCTGGATATTCTCCCAGATAGCCCAACCGTAAGGACGAATTATCATACATCCCTTTACTGATGCGTAGTCAATGAGCTCAGCCTTCAGTACTACGTCGGTATACCATTTTGCAAAATCCTCTTCCATAGAGGTTATTGCGGTTACTTTTTTGTCGTTAGCCATTTTTATCACCAATACTTATATAATGTTATTCTTTGATAAGATTTTCGTTATAATTTCCGAGGAAGGTAAAGTCGGGAAGCTCATCCTCGAGTGAGGAAATAAGCGCTACGGTATTATCATCCTTTAAATTACCCGAAAAGTCAAGATAAAAAAGATATTCAAAGCGTCCGTTACGAGCCGCACGGGATTCAATCTTGGTAAGATTCAGTCCGTTCATACTAAAGCGGTCAAGCACCCTTTGGAGAGCACCGACGGTATGAGGAAGTGAAAATACAACGCTTACCTTGTTTGCATCGTCGGGAATTATAAGCTCTTTTGATATCGTAATAAACCTTGTGCAATTGTGTTTTATGGTCTGCACCTTTGATGCTACTACATCGAGTCTGTAAAGCTTTGCCGCAAGGGTCGAACCGATTGCGCCGACCGACTTATCATTCTTATCTGCAACGAGTTTTGCCGCCATTGCGGTGTTTGTATATTGGATGGGAGTAATTCCCCTATCCTTTATAAAATCATCCGATTGAGCGAGTGCCTGAGGGTGAGAATACACAGTTTTAATATCCTCTATGGTCGCACCCTTTACACCAAGCAGATTTTCATTTACCTCTAGCTCTGCTGCCGAAACAATGAAGAAGCGGTATTTTAAGATAAGGTCATAAACCTCCATAACCGAGCCTGCGTTTGAATTTTCAACGGGGACAACGCCGTAGGTCGCCTCGTCATTCTCCAGGGCTTTGAAAACATCCTCAAAGGTGGGATAAAACTTTATTTCGCTGTCGCCGTGCAGATTCATAGCGGCAATGTTCGAAAAAGCACCCTCGATACCCTGACAAGCTACGGTCACTTTTTTCTTGATAGTACCCCCCGACGCCTTGATATCTTCGGCAAGTTTGCCTATATCCGTAATCTCTGCCTGCTGAGCCTCACGGCTGACGCTCATAAGCTCACGGTAGACCGACTCGATATATCTGCCGTATTCTCCGCCTGCCGCGTTCACACGGTCAAGTATCTCCTGCTCTCTCACGGGATGATAGATCGGCAGACCCTCCGCCTTTTTAATCTCAGCAACCTTGAGCGAGCATTTCATACGCTCTTTGATTAGCGGGACAAGTTCTTTATCTATTCGGTCGATATCAACTCTTATATCTTCAAGCTTCATATTTTGCCCTCCGTTTTCAGAAGGTCCAAAAGTCCGATAGCGAAAGCCGCTTCGAGCGCGGGTAAAGCGCGAGCAACGATACAAGGGTCGTGTCTGCCCTCAACGTTGAGATTCTCATTTTCACCCGTTCTAAGATTTACTGTTTTCTGGTTCTGCGCGATAGACGGAGTGGGTTTGAGGGCTGCTTTTACGATTATCGGCATTCCGTTTGTAATGCCACCCGTAATACCGCCGCAGTTATTTGTTAAGGTGCGAACATTACCATTTTCATCGTAATACATATCATCGTTCGCTTCACTGCCGCGCATAAAACCGTATTCAAAGCCTGCCCCGAAAGAAACCCCCTTGACCGCAGGTATTCCGTAAAGGATATTCGCGATCACGTTCTCTACTCCCATGAACATTGGGTTGCCGACTCCTGCTTTTATTCCTACAGCGGCAAGCTCAACTGTACCGCCGACTGAATCGAGATTCATTCTCGCATTTTCTATCTCGTCACGCATAGCCGCTTCGACCGTTTTATCGTTGAGAGCAAAGAATTCTTTTGATAGAGAGTCAAGCTCCTCTGCCGATACATTCACATAATCAAAAGGCTTGTCCGATACCGCGCCGATACTACTGATGTGTCCGCCGACTGTAATCCCCTTTTCTTTGAGAATACCTTTACAAATAGCGCCTGCGGCAACTATCGGGGCAGTCAGTCTGCCTGAGAAATGCCCGCCGCCTCTTACATCATTCATACCGTCATATTTGACATAAGCGGCATAGTCGGAATGAGATGGTCTGGGATTCACCTTTAAATTATCGTAATCACCCGATTTTGTGTTTTTGTTTCTGATGATGAGAGCTAGCGGCGCGCCCGTTGTAACCGAGTGCTGTACACCCGACAAAATTTCGGGAAGATCTGCCTCCTTACGCGAGGTAGTAGACTTATCTCTGCCCGGCGCTCTTCTCTCCATCTGGGAAAGCATAAAATCAAAATCAATCTTATGTCCTGCGGGAAGCCCCTCGATGACCGCGCCGATAGCAGGTCCGTGACTTTCACCGAAAACGGTGAGACGAACCGCATTTCCAATATCAGATCTCATTTGCTATTCCCTCCAGACTGTTAAAACTACTAAAAAATTCAGGATAAGATTTGGATGATGCCTCAGCATCACTGATTACGCTTTCCCCTTGAGCATAAGCCGCCGCTACTGAGAAAGCCATTACTATTCTGTGGTCGTTTGCTCCATCGATATTGCCACCCGAAGCATTGCCGCCGCGAATTATCATTCCGTCATCTCGCTCGACAGCATCCACTCCCAAAGCACGGAGTGCGGCAACAGTTGTTTTTATACGATCACTTTCCTTAATGCGAAGCCTTTCGGCATTTTGAATTACCGTTTCGCCTTTAGCAAAAGCCGCTGTGGCCGCAATGGCAGGCACCATATCGGGGATGTCGGCGGCATTTACCGTGATTCCGCGAAGGTCGCCTTTTTTGATATGAAGTACATTATCTTCTATTGTGATTTCTGCGCCGAATGCCGCAAAGACATCAAGTGCCGCCATATCACCTTGAGCTGACGCAAAGTCAAGCCCCTTTATTTTCACATCACCGCCGATAGCCGCCGCCGACATAAAGAATGCCGCGGTCGACCAGTCACCCTCGGTTACGGTATCGCAGGATTTATAGCTCTGTCCTGCGGGTATCACCCAACCGTTTTCGGTTGGCTCCACCGTAACGCCGTATCGCGCCATCGTGGATATCGTCATATCAATATATCCAACCGACTGAAGCGGTGTTGTAAGCCTTATTACTGTCTCGCCCTCCATAAGCGGTGCGGCGAGCATTATTCCTGTAATATACTGTGAGCTGATGTTTCCGGGAAGTGTGAAAACTCCTGATGTCATCTTGCCGCTCATAGTTATCGGAAGATTGTCAGCTGACACTGTGACTCCGTGCTCACGAAGCAGGTCGCATAGCACCTTCATAGGTCGCTCGGGAAGTCTGCCTCTGCCGACCATTGTGGCATCAATGCCGAGAGCCGCCGCAACGGGCATTAAAAACCTTGCGGTCGAGCCTGACTCATAAAAATCAATTTCTGCCGTTTTGGGTGTTTCACCCATTTTGGCAGTATAACCGTTTTCGGTATCATTAATTTCGGCGCCGAGTGCACGAAGAGCCGCCGCCGTCGCCTTTATATCTACCGATGTGCAATAAGGCGAAATTTTGCTCTCCCCTTTTGCAAGCGCGGCGCAGATAAGATTTCTGTGCGCGGCGCTTTTTGAGGGCGGGATATTCACCGTACCGTTTATCGGATGAGGTGTTATTCTTACGTTCATCTGCTAAACCTCCGAGAAAAAGGCTTCAAGGTGGTCGTTTTCGATTCTTTTAACATAAGAATTGCCGATGCTCTGAAGCAGCACGAGGTTCAGCGAATTCCCGCGGCGCTTTTTATCTCTCGTCATAAGAGAGGTTAGCTCCGACGCCTTTGCTTCGCAGGACAACGGTAGACCGTACTTTTCTAAAGCAACCCTTATTTTCTCTGCGCTTCCCTTTTCTGTAAGGTTTTCCTTTTCGGCGGCAACGGTTATCGCATACATACCAATACCTACCGCTTCGCCGTGAGAAATCTTTTCATAATTATAGTATTTTTCAATAGCGTGGGCTAAAGTGTGCCCGAAATTGAGCAGCATTCTCTCTCCCTTTTCGGTAAAGTCATTTTCAACGACCCGCCTTTTTATATCGACGCACTCAAAAATCACATCCTGCATTATATCAGAGAAATCTTCCGTGTTCATAAGCTTATCGAAAAGGCTCTTTGACTTTATACAGCCGTATTTTATTACTTCCCCCATTCCGTCTCGCATATAATGCTCGGGCAATGTATTTAAGGTATCGGTGTCAATGAGTACCAAAGACGGATTGTGGAAAGCTCCAAGCAGATTTTTACCAAAATCGGTGTCACAGCCCGTCTTCCCGCCAACCGATGAATCTACCTGAGAGAGTAAGGTGGTCGGAATCTGAACAAAATCAATTCCACGAAGATACATAGCCGACGCAAAGCCCACCATATCTCCCGTAACTCCGCCGCCGAGAGCAACAGCAACATCGGTACGGGTCAGCTCTCCCTCGCTCATAGCCTTTGTCATCGAAAGTACGGTGTCGACGTTTTTTGATTTTTCGCCTGCAGAAAACACAAAAGAGGAAACTTCAAAGCCGTTATCACGCAATGATTCCAGCACCGTTTCTCCATATATGGGAAAAACGTTGCTGTCTGATATAACTATTGCACGGGTCGCTTTTGAAATGTTTTTTATGTAACGTCCCGAATCTTTTATAATTCCGGTTTCAAGAAGTATTTCATAACCCTTGTCACCTTTTACTGTGATTTTCTGCATATCATCACCGACTGTAGAATAATTAATAATTTATTATACTATATTAATTTTAAATCTTCAAGTGTTGTAACCAATATTTTATAGGTTTCTTCAGGTGTTTTTGAACTGTCGACCGTAATATCAGCCACCGACTCGTATATGGGTTTTCTCATATTATATCTGTTTATTATGTCCTCAGCACCACCTTGGGTAAGCGGTCGGGTCTTATCCCCTGATATTCTTCGAAGCGTCTCGTCAATTCCGCAATCAAGAAGCACTACTACCCCCCCTTCTTTTAAATAGGGGTGATTTGTGCTGTTTGCGGCAAGCCCGCCGCCAAGCGAAATTACAGCACCGTTCATATTTGCGAATTCCTTGATAATCTCAGTTTCGAGAACGCGAAAATGAGGTTCGCCATACGTTGCAAATATATCGGAAATCGCCATACCTGTTTTTCGTACGATAAGCTCATCGGTATCGAAGAACTGCATATTCATTCTTTCTGCTATAAGCTTTCCCACTACAGACTTACCCGAACCCATAAAGCCACAGAGAATTATGTTGTTCATTTGCCGAACACCTCTTCCATTTCCTTTGACGACTTTGCTATGACTGCTTCGGTCTCTTCTCTCGAGAACTCGGCGCCGTACCATATTGTGTGCGCTTTCTCCGCCTGACAAACAAGCATAGACAGTCCGCCGCCGCAAGTCTTTCCTTTTGATTTCGCAATTTTTATAAGCTCGGTTTCCTGAGGATTATATACAATATCGTACACATAGTCGAAAAGGTCTATCTGTTCAGCCGTAAGCGGCGAAACACCTACTTTAGGATACATTCCTACAGGCGTTGCGTTTATGAGTGTATCATAACTTTCGTTAATTTCCTTATTGCTTATGAGTTTTATTTTTTTACCGCTTTTTTCTTCAAGCTCTGATATCGTTAGCTTTGCAGCTTCAAAAAACTCCTCAAGTGTTCCGACTGTGACCTCGCAGCCCGCTTTAAGACATTCAGTGATTATAGTCCTTGCTGCGCCTCCGAACCCGTATACAAGTACCCTTCCGGAAAGCGGTATGCCAGAAAATTCGAGCCCCTTTAAAAAACCATAGGCATCGGTATTATAACCGAAATATTTTCCGTCGTGCCGAGCCACAGTATTGACTGCGCCGTATTCAGAAGCAATTTCATCCACTTTATCTAAAAAATTTATTATTGACACCTTATGGGGAATAGTAATATTAAACCCGTCAAGATTTTTAAGCTCGTCGACGAAAACTTGTCCCAGCTTTTCTGGGCTTATCTCAAGTTTATCGTAGTCTGCTTCTATGTTTTTCAAATCAAACAGTTCTTTATGAATAAAAGGTGACATACTATGTCCTATAGGATATCCGATAACTTTAAAATTCTTGCTCATTATTTATCACTCGCTTTTACAAAATTCAACAAAATGGTTGACAAATCGTCAATTAGAACATATTATTTATTCAGTATATTTATTAATATACCACAATTTATTACTGAATGTCTATAATTAATGGAGGAATGATTATCATGACTTTTGAAAAAATTACTGAAATTTTAGCCGAACAGCTTGATGCAGATAAGGATACTATGACCGCGGACACTAAAATTGCCGATGATCTTGGTGCAGACAGTCTTGATCTTGTTGATCTTCTTATGTCTATAGAGGATGAATTTGGAATTGAGATTCCTGATGAGGATGTTGAAAACATTCAGACAATCGGCGATATTGTTGATTACATTGATAAAAAATCAAAATAATCTTTAACAGTTAAGGGCTGTCTCAAAAGAGACAGCCCTTATTTTATTCTGTAATGCCCGAAGCATTATCGGTACCGTTAGTGTCGGAATTCCCATTGGAAATATCGCTATCGGGAGTTCCCGTATCTTTCCACTCTCGGCAGTAATCGATAATTATATGCTCATCGACAGATACAATATCTCCCGGATCTACACTCATACCGATAATTTCACCGGAAGTTGCATTGGAAATTCTCTCTCTGAACTCAAAGTTATCGATAAGAAAGCCTTCCTTGAAGAGAATAATCATAGCTTCATCACGTGTATATCCCATAAGATCAGGCATAGTAAGGGATGATTTTCCAAGACTGATATAAATACCAATCTCAGAATTTGGCTCGACCTTTTCTCCTTTTACAGTCTGGTCAACAATTGCTCCTCTTTCGTAGCTATCGTTATAAACCTTACCTATTATAACTATCTCAAGCTCCAGATTTTGATCGTTTACTTCCTTTATAGCTTCGCTGTAGGTTTTCCCTACCCAATCGGGAACCTCTACTCCGTTATCGTCAAACTTAACATTTGTCTGTGAGAAAATAGGTTCAACCACCGATGAGGTGTTATTTTCGTTGTCGCCGTTATCTGTGCTTGATATATTTCCAAGATCAAAAATAAAGAAAACTGCTAAAGCTATTCCGATAAACACTACGGCAGTTATAAGAGAAGAGATAAGTGCATACTTTCTGCCGTCAGAACCCTTTTTCTTTTTTGCTTTAGCTTTATTCTCTTCAGTTTCGGGTGCAGTAACGATACCCACAGCCGCTTCTATCATCTTTTTAAAGCGATCTGCCGAAGCAGTTCTTGTCTCGACATCAACCTTAAGCGCATTCGCTATTGCTACAAGAGCGCCTTTAGAGATCGTTTCCGCCGCATTCGCAGGAATAGCTAACTTATCGTTAGCAAGTCTCTCCTTTGCATCGGGTGGAGTAGAACCGATAACACATCTGAATAAAGCTGCGCCGAGCGCATAAATATCACACGCCGGTCCCGCTTCTGCATCAATATCATATTGCTCAGGAGCTGCATATCCTGAGGAAAGCTTGTATGCAAATTCCGTATTAGCCGTCCGCGCAGATTTTATAGAAAAGCCTGTAAGATAAAGTCTGCCATCGCGTCCGACTAAAATAGTATCAGGCGAGATGCCTCTGTGGATAATTCCTGCATCATGAAGCTGTGAAAGAGCGGAAATCAGCGGCAACAATAAGGGTTTCACTTGTTCCCACTTAAGTGTTCCACCGTTGCGTATAAGAAAATCTTTAAGAGATATGCTGGAAACGGTCGAGGATACGGAATATACAGTGCCGTTAGACTCAAAAACATCTAAAACAGGTAAAATACCAACAGTTGTAATTTTTGAAAGATCTGTGTGCAACTGAATAAATTCCTCAAGTCCTCTGTTGAACGCAACCCCCGCATCATCACCGGCAGATACCGTCAGCCGATCTGCGCTACGTCTTGAAAGTCCTGCGGGCAAGTACTCGGTAATATTTACAACGGTATTGTTATCATTATCCCAACCGATGTAAACAACCGCGTCCCCGTTCTCTTCTATTACCTTTCCGACAAGATAACGGTTACTGTTAAGCCATGTCCCAACAGATAAATATTGAGCGGCATTATCGAGCGAAGAATCGTATCCGCATATAGGGCAGACCTTTTCTCCTCCGTTATCATTCATACATCCCATACATAATCTTTCGGTGTTTACCATAAGGTTTCCTCCGTTAAATCAAAATTCGGACTTAATCATTATACCACAGAATTTCAGTTTTGGCAATTCTTATTTACCAAGAGGTATGATACGACTGTAAACGCAGGTGTGAATAGGGGTTACAGCGCGGTCCTCGTGAAGTGATCCGAAATACCACTTTTTAAACTCACAGCCTTGACCTATCTCTTCAAAGTAACCGTTCAGCTTATTTACGCGGTCGGCTCTTCCTGTTCTGAGAAGAATGGCACTTTTAACCTTTTTAGGCGGCTCGTGCGTTATTATATAGTCAACCTTACAGCCAACGCTGTCAAGCATTTCAGCGCCTTTAGCCATTTCCGCCGGCGTCGGTAGCTCTTCACGCCAATAAAGTCCCTTTTCGGCTCGGATGTCCTTGTCGTCCGACTCACCTCCGCCAAAAGTAAAAATTGTATTCCCGTCGATGTTAAATATCTGCCCTCGCATAAGGTGCAATAGGTTCCCGTTTATTCTGTGGACCATTCCACCCTTCCAATAGGTTTCTCTGCAGCTGTTTATCTTATCAAAATTCTCGTGTGTTCCATCCACAAACGCAACGGTAAATTTGCGACTGCCGAAGTATTTTATATATTCTTCTTCCTTTTTGCCGCCATCCCATATATATCCGAAATCTCCGCAAACTATGAGTACATCACCCGACTTTAGCTTACGCCATTCTTTATCATAAAGACGCGTTTCTGCCCCGTGCATGTCGCCCGTTACATAAACCATAAAAAAGACCCCCTTTTTTTGAAAAATTAATCTTTTATTTTTGTTCGAAATATTGTATACTAGTTATGTTGTTGAAATTATTATACTACAAACTATCGGAGAATGCTATGAAAAAAAAGATCGTCGCTTTGGTTTTGGTGCTTTTACTTGTATTTTCATTTTCCGCAAACGCGTATCAGATAACAGGATACGAGTTGCACTGTGATGCCGCTATGCTCATAAGTATGGATACAGATGATGTTCTGTACTCCAAAAACTCAACAAAAATAATATATCCTGCTTCCATAACAAAGCTTATGACTGCTATAGTTATGGTGGAAAATATTCAAGACCTCGAAAATACCTATATCACCTATTCCAAGGAAGCCAACAACCGCATTCTTGGTACGGGCTCTGTAGTTTATAACCTTTACGTGGGTGAAAAAATGAAAGCTAAAGACGCTTTGGCTTCTCTGCTTATCTCTTCCCACGGTGATGTAGCCTACGCCATTGCCGAGCACGTAGGCGGAACCATAGACAATTTTGTCGATATGATGAATGCCAAAGCGGCAGAAATGGGGCTTACCAATACCCACTATGTGAATCCGGTAGGACTTCACGACGATGACCATTATACCACAGCAGAGGAAATATATAAGCTTGCAAAGTATGCTTTTGAAATCGATATAATTAAGCAGACCGCCTCCAACGCAACATATACTATGGAGGCTACCGATGTGCACGCCTCAAGGGTCATCGCAAACACCAATATGATGATGAATCCTAACTCAAACGTGTATTATCAGTATACTGTCTGCGGAAAAACAGGCTTTACGGACGAGGCCGGCAGATGTGTCGTCAGTATAGCAACCTACGGCGGTTATACCTATATGGCAATCGTGCTAAATGCCGAGACAATAAACGGCGCCAGAAACGATTTTATAGACTCCGCAAATATGTACCGTTGGGCTTTTAAGAATTTTGAATATAAGACCGTGCTTGATACCACAACCCCTGTTGATGAAATACAGGTTGATCTCGCAAAGGATGTTGATTTTGTTCAGTTAACTCTCAAAGGCGGTCTTGAGGCACTGCTTCCTGTCGATGCAGATACCTCTACAATAGTTATTGACTCTAAGCCCTATTACGAAAAGATAGACGCCCCTGTTAAAAAGGGCGATGTGCTTGGAACTGCAGATATTTACTACGCTGAAGAAAAGATCGGTACTATAGACCTAGTAGCTGCTACAGATGTAGAAGCAAGCAAGCTGCTCACCTTCGCAAGAGATGCCAAAACTGTTGCAACTAATTTCTTCACTTCTACTATTATGAAAATAGTCTACATCTTAATCGGTGTTGCAATTGTTGTCTTCATTGTCATTACCGTGCGCCTCAATCTTAACAGTAAAAAAAGGCGAAAAGTAAAATATAAACCTATGACAAAGGATGAATTTGACAATTAAAATATCCCGTATTTTTTAAAATCAATATGACCGTCAGGCTCGAAGATAACGCCCTCTTTTTCAAGAAGCTCCCTTTGAGTCTGACCACCACCGAATGCAAAGGCTTCGGCTACCTTTCCCTCTCTGTTTACAACTCGATGACAAGGTATTATTCCCGGAGCAGGATTGTTGTGAAGAGCGTAACCCACTACACGAGCCCAACGGGGATTTCCCGCAAGCATTGCCACCTGCCCGTAGGTCGCGACCCTTCCCTCAGGTATTTTCTTTACAACTTCATATATGCGATCAAAAACCGACATCAGCAACCCCCGTTTCTTTTTTCATTATTATACACATTATTCCTATTGAATACAATTTTTTTGCAATAACATTTGACAATCGGGTTTTTTTAGAATATAATAACAAAGTCATAATTCATAATCGAGGTGTCGCCCAGTTGGTAGGGCGCCTGCTTTGGGAGCGTGCCTAGCAGTTACAGCCGAGATTTTGCAAAAGTCTCGAAAAGCCTTTGTTTATGCGGACTTTCGGCACTTTTGAAAAACTCAAAATCGAGTGGATTTTGAGTTTGACCACAGTTTGTCCCACTTCCACGCGAAAACTTGAAAAATCGAATATATATCCGGGTGTGGCGCAGCTGGGAGCGCGGGTGGTTTGGGACCATCAGGCCGCAGGTTCGATCCCTGTCACTCGGACCAAAAATCCAAATTCGACTATTTGTCGGGTTTGGATTTTTCTTGTTATGTAGTACTTGAAACACAAAAGGTCCTCATCTTCATAATAAATAAACGCTATGTTTCAGCGGTTCTTTATTTTTTGTTTTTAGCAGTGATTTTTAAAAGTCTCGGGCGATTGTAGCGTTGGACAATTACAAAGGTCGTATCAATGAGGGCAGAAACAAGCGAAGTAGACGCAAAAACCCAAAAATCCCCGAAAGGAATTGCAAGCAGCATAGGCGCAAAGCTTAAAATCGCGATAACCTCATGGACCACCTCTGCCTGACAAGTGGCTTTCGCTATATATGTGAGTTTTCTGTCCGTTGAAAAGGTCTCAGGCAGATATGTTGGAATATGTTTCTTCCATTTTTTTACTTTTAAAAAGCAATACAGTCTCTTTTCAAAGCCGCGTTCTCTGAACCATTTGCATTCGTAAGAAATATTGTTGTGAAATATTGCATTTATAATAAGACCGACAATAAGCCGCATCACAAAATGATAGGTAAAAACGCCCGAAGTGATTGTAAGAGTGAGCAATACATTAGCCTTCAAAAAGCTATAGCACAGAAGTGACGCAAGAAACAGGGCTACGAGCGCCGCCGTTATTATTTTGAATTTTTTTGCCATATTTCTACTTTAACTTTAGCTTCTTACCATCTGCAAATGCATTGCCGACCTTTTCACCGAGTTTAATGTAGGTGTGGTGCACAGGGTCGTAAGTGATAGCCTCTAATTTTTCGGGGTCTATTTGTCCGTCTTCGCCCAATACTGACTCGTCCGCGCTGACATTTACAATCTCACCAATGCAGATGCCGTCTTCATTAAACTTTAAGAGTTTGCATTCAACCGTCATTGGAAATTCATTGATGATGGGAGCGTTCACAAAGTCGGACTTTACGGTAGTAAGTCCTGCTTTTGCCATTTTGTCTGGGACCTTGTTGCCCGAAACAATGCCGACATAATCGGCTTCTACAACGTGCTTTGCATCGGCAATGCTTACCGTAAAAGCACCGCTCTCGATGATATTTTTAGTAGTCTTATGGTCATCGGCAAGGCAAACCATAATTTGATTTGTATCATAAATTCCACCCCATGCAGCATTCATACAGCAAGGCGCACCCTCCTTATCATATGCCGCTACAATAAAGACCGGCATCGGGTATACAGTTGTTTTAACACCGAAATTTTTTCTCATAATCCATTCTCCTTTTGAAGACTTATTTTCAGGTTTTGATATTCCTTTTTACCTCTATAGCTTCTTTTGAAAGCTCTTTTATATCTTTTAAAAGACTATTGTAAAAAGCCTTTACATCTACGTCAGATAAAATACAAGATACCTGACTGTTGTTAAGCGCTATTTTGAAGAGGTTTTCCTTTTCTTCTGCCGTCCAGCCAGTTTGTTTTTTCAATTCTTTTATTATCATATGTGTGGTTGCAAAGCTTGCGCTGTTTTCAAGCGCCATTATAAGACCCTGCCTCTTCTTTTCATCGTCGCCGCTTTGCATATCTGCCGCAATATTTTCCTTTTTACACTCAAAATGAAGGTCTTCCAAAATTTCATTCGATGCAGTTCGATCAATGATAGCTTTAATCAATCTATCTAACTCGGTACCCTCAGAATAATCTGCAGGCATAAAATACTTTATTCTGCCTTCACGCATCATTTTATAGACTTTAGTTTTATCCTTAGTGTCGGCGTTATAGACACCTATCGAATGACCTCCATAGGAATTGACAAGCTTCATACAAGGTACATCGGTATCGCTGTCGCCAATATAGACCATATTGCGAAACGGTACTCTGATATCCTCGATGTTAAAGGAATCGTTTACACCCTGATCATTGACATTCAAAACACCTTTGCTTATTCTGAAAAGAAACTGTGTCTTATTGGTATAATTTACCACCTGAGCCGGCCAAAGCGCTACGCCACAATCATCATAATAAAAAGAGCTTGCGTATATCTTTTCAAACGCTCCGTTTTTTGCTACTGAGGTACCGTCGATCATTTCTTTAAGTCCGCAGGAAATTATATAGTGCTCTACAATTACTCCGTGTTCCTTGCCGTATTTTTTAATACGCTCAAACCATTCTTCTACGCCAGGGAATAGCCGTACCCGAGAGCCGTAATCCTCGAGCGTTGACCTTGTAAACACAAGCTTTCCGCGTGCTTTTTCGATCATTTTATACATATAGGCGAGGTTTTGGTCCATATCGTTATTTTCGGCGAGTTCGTTGGTCTCTCTCCAAAAATCGTTGACGTCATACTCCACCGACTGAATATACCCTTGAGCCTGCATATCATCGGGCGATAGGGTCTTATCAAAATCATAGCAGATAGCTAAAACCGGCATAGCCTCTTTTTGCTTTCTCTCGTATAAACTCTTCATTTTATATTAAATCCTTTAACTGATATTTATATAAATTTACCCCATCTTAGCGACGGGGTAAATTTAGGATAATAATCGTTATATTGTAAATTTGTGGAATACTTTTTTACCTTTTTTGATAACTACTCCGTTCGCGAGTGCTTCAGCGGTTATCTTGGTTGCAGGGTCGGTGACCTTTTCGCCGTCGACCGAAACGCCGCCCTGCTGTACAAGACGTCTGCCCTCGCCGTTGGAAGTGATCAGTCCACCCTTATTCATCAGGTCAAGCAAGCCGATAACACCGTCTGTAATGTCAGATGCGCTAAGCTCGGTTGTGGGCATATTAGCGTCGTCTGCACCGGCAGAGAAGAGTGCTCTTGCGGCATTTTGTGCCTTGATAGCCTCTTCCTCACCGTGAATCATCTTTGTAAGCTCAAAACCGAGGACTTCTTTAGCCTTATTCAGTTCGCTGCCCTCTAATTTCTCATACTCTGAGATTTCTTCGAGAGAAAGGAAGGTCAGCATCTTCATACACTTGATAACGTCTGCATCATCAACATTTCTCCAATACTGATAGAAATCATAAGGAGAGGTCTTGTTAGCGTCAAGCCAAACCGCACCGTTAGCGGTTTTACCCATCTTCTTGCCCTCGGAATTGAGAAGAAGTGTTATGGTCATTGCGTGGGCATCTTTACCGAGTTTTTTGCGTATAAGCTCTGTTCCTCCAAGCATATTCGACCACTGATCATCGCCGCCAAACTGCATATTACAGCCGTATTCCTTAAAGAGGTAGTAGAAATCGTAGGACTGCATTATCATATAGTTGAATTCAAGGAAAGAAAGTCCCTTTTCCATTCTCTGCTTATAGCATTCGGCTCTAAGCATATTGTTTACCGAGAAGCAGGCACCAACCTCACGAAGAAGCTCGATATAGTTCAGCTTTAAAAGCCAATCGGCATTATTGACCATCTGCGCCTTACCCTCGCCGAATTCAATGAATTTAGACATCTGTTCCTTAAAGCAGTTGCAGTTGTGCTGAATTGTTTCGGGTGTCAGCATATTTCTCATATCGGTTCTGCCCGATGGGTCACCTATATATCCTGTACCGCCGCCGATAAGAGCTACCGGCTTATTACCACCCATCTGTAGTCTTTTCATAAGGCAAAGCGCCATAAAGTGACCGACGTGGAGGCTATCCGCGGTAGGGTCAAAGCCGATATAGAAAGTGGCTTTACCGTTGTTTACCATATTGCTTATTTCTTCTTCGTTAGTGACTTGCGCTATCAGGCCTCGGGCTTTTAGTTCTTCGAAAAGTGTCATTTAATTTCTACTCCTATCTAATAATTCCTTTGCGGAACTAATTGTTGTTTGGGTTGTGTCGGTTCCCGACATAATTCTTGCTATCTCTTCTACCCTATTATCACCGTCGAGAAGAGTAACATTAGTGAATGTTCGGTCATCCATTGTATTTTTTTCTATTAGGAAATGTCCCTCGCTTGCGGCGGCTATCTGTGCTAAATGGGTCACACATATGACCTGACGCTGAGAAGCTACCTTTTGAAGCTGAGCCGCTACCTTTGAGGCAGCTCTACCGCTAATGCCCGTATCTATCTCGTCGAAAACAAGTGTGTCGACATTATCCTTATCGGCTATAGAGCTCTTTATTGCGAGCATAACACGCGACAGCTCACCGCCCGAAGCAACACGACTTAATGGCTTGACCGACTCGCCTGCATTTGCCGAGATCAAGAACTCCACCTCGTCACAGCCGACGCGGGTATATCTTCCCTTTTTTATATCTACGATAAAGCGTACGTTGGCCATATCCATTGAAGAAAGCGCTTCACACACCTTGCTCGCAAAATCATCTGCGGCGGCGTGCCGTGACTTGGACAGTTTTTCACCCGCGTCTACAAGCTGCTGCTGAGCGGTGCCAAGCTCTGACGACAGTCTTTCAAGCTCCTCTTCATCGGTTTCGATAGAGGCAAGCTCCGCCTTGGCTTTCTCGAGATAATCAAGGATGTTTTGCTCGCTGCCACCGTATTTTAACTCGAGACGGTGTATAAGGTCAAGCCTTTCATTGATTTTTTCAGCATCTTCTTTTGAATATGGACAGTTTTCAAGGAAATTTCTCAAAGAATCCTGCACCGAATGAAGCAGCTCGGCAGCCTTGAGTGCATCTGCAGAGGCACCCTCAAGTTCTTTTACCGCTGCTCGGTCAAGTCCCTTTGCGACGCTCTCTGCTAATGCAGCGGCGCCGTCAGACGAATCGTCACCCGATATCTTATAAATGCAGTCATTGATTCCTGATGCAACCTTTTCAAAAGAGCGTATAATATCCCGTTTTTCTTTAAGCTCTTCGGTCTCGCCCGCCTTAATATCGGCGTTTTCAAGCTCGATTATCTGATATTTTAAAAGGTCGACTCGGTCAAGCTTTTTATCCTCATCAGCTTCAAGCTCGCGGACTCTGCGTCGTATATCATTAAATCTTTTATACGCCGCGCCATATTCATCAAGAAGTCTTTCATTCGAAGCTAAAAGATCAAGGTAAATATAATGGTTTTCGGGACGGAGTAACATCTGGCTGTCATGCTGACCGTGAATGTTTATAAGAGTTTTTGCAATCTCTCGAAGCGTAGTCGCCGTTGCGGGCTGACCGTTTATTTTAACTGTGCCGCCCGAGGCCCTTGTCAATGTCCTTTGTATCACAAGGTTTCCGTACTCGTCGGTATCAAAACCGTTCTCACGAAGATTTTTGATGCTCGCGTCGGACAGATCTCCGAACATTGCCGAAACTACCGCTTTATCCGCCGATTCCCGAATAAGCTCCTTTGAGGTGCGTTCGCCAAGTACGGCATTGAGCGAGTCAATAATAATAGACTTACCCGCACCCGTTTCACCCGTCAGGGCGTTAAATCCCGAAACAGGCTCAACATCGGCTTTTTCTATTACTGCAATATTCTCAATATGTAAATATTTGAGCATAAAATATTCCCTCTAAATGAGTTTTTTAAGTTCTTTTGTCAGTATTATAGAATCCTGCTCACTAGCAGTTACCGCGAATATAGTGTCATCTCCGGCAAGAGAGCCGAGTACCATATCACTGAAAAGCTTATCTAGAGCAACGCAAGCAGATGATGCCATACCCGGGTAACACTTTACTACAACTGTGTTCATTGAATAAAGAACATCTGTCGCCGCGCGCGCAAACATTTCCTGATAATGACTACCGTTATGGGTTGCCTGAGAGCCCCCTGCAACAAGATAGCGATAAACTCCGTTTTTATCCTGCGCCTTGACTATGCGAAGCTCCTTAATATCTCTCGATACGGTGGATTGTGTCACTTTAAAACCGAGATTGAGCAGAGCGTCCTGCAGCTCGTCCTGAGTTGTAATTATCTGATTTTTAATAAGTTGAAGCAACTGCTCCTGTCTTTTGTTTTTCATAATATTCCATCCTAAAATTTGAGTGATAGGGTTTTATATATTGCATTACCGCTAAGGGTTATCAGCTTTGCGTCATAAGGTGCCTTTCTAATAACGATGCGGATATCTCTATCAACATTACAGCAAAAACGTCCGTCAAGCGAGAATATTGCCTGTTCATTCGAGTCTTTTGGAAGGTTTAGCGTAAGCTCGCTGTCCTCCCCCACTATTATCGGGCGCGCCGTCAAAGAATGGGAGCAAATCGGCGTTACTGCAAAGCATCTGACATTGGGGTCTATTATGGGACCGCCTGCAGACATGGAGTATGCCGTCGAACCCGTTGGAGTTGAAACTATTACCCCATCAGAACGATAGCTTATGATATCGGAAGATATCCCAACCTCTAGGTCTAAAAGTCTTGCTATGCCGCCTGATGCTATAACAGCATCATTCAAGGCAATTCCCTCGGTTATAACACTATCGCCCGAATAGACCTTTGCTTCTATCATAAATCTCGGACAAACGGTATAGTCCCCCGAAACCAGACGGTCTAAAAGCTCTAATCCGTCCTTTTCAACATCGGCCAGAAAACCGAGTCTGCCCGCGTTAATGCCAAGTACGGGTTTACCGTGCGCAGCAGCGTTTTTAGCGTAACGGATAAGGGTGCCGTCACCGCCTACGGTAACGATAATATCACACAAGCCGTAAAGGCTTTCCTCTTCTGCGTAAAGTGTGTTAAAGCCGTCAACAGACATATAAACCTCTGCATTTGCCGCTTTAAGTCGGCTTACAGCGGCTTTGATTATGTCTGCAACACCCTGTTTTTCCATATTAGGAATCAGCGCAATCTTCATAATCACACCTCACTAAGCCCCAAGTGGGACAGCTCAACTATTTTTGCAGGGGTCATTTCGCATAGATTTTCAGCTACTTGAGTTCTCTTTATGTGGATAAGATATTCGATATTTCCCTCTGGGCCCTTAATAGGTGAATAATCAAGATTCAAAATGCTGAAGCCCTCGGCTAAAACCATATTTGTAATACGTTCTACTACCTCTTTATGTACCTCGGGGTCACGAACAACACCCTTTTTACCCACCTTTTCGCGTCCCGCTTCAAACTGCGGCTTTATAAGGCAGACTGCCTCTGCACCGTCCTTCATAAGAGTACGCATTACGGGAACGATTATGGAAAGAGAGATAAAAGAAACGTCGACCGAGCAAAAATCGAGAGGGTCGGGTACCTCTTCATTTGTTACATAGCGAAAGTTAGTACGTTCAAGATTTACTACCCTCTCATCGGTACGCAGTTTCCACGCAAGCTGACCGTAGCCGACATCTATAGCGTAGACCTTTACCGCGCCGTTTTGTAACATACAGTCGGTAAAGCCGCCTGTAGACGCGCCTATATCCGCGCATATCTTGCCCTCTAATGAAAAGCCGAAATTATTTACTGCTTTTTCGAGTTTAAGTCCGCCGCGGCTGACATATTTCGGCGCGGCGCCTCTCACCTCTAAAACATCGTCGGGCTTTATAGCAGTGCCCGGCTTGTCCGATTTCTGATTATTCACATACACCTGACCCGCCATTATAAGTGCCTTCGCCTTTTCGCGGCTTTCGGCATAGCCTGCTTCAAACACGGCCGTGTCAAGTCTTATTTTTGCTGCCATTAACTAATTCTCACTCTCAATGATCTTAATAATAGATTTTGTATCAAGCATATTTTCCGTTCTTGCAGTATCTGCCGTCATTGACGGTATAAATCCGTTTTCAACCGCGGTTATCCTGCAAGGAACACTTACTCTTCCGGCAATATGCTCAGAAATTCCGCCGTTTCTGATACCCTCTTCAAATAAGTATATCTTCTTATATCCGTTTAAGCTCGAAATAAGCTCACAGCTTATCGGGAATATTTTATTCAGCTTTACAAAGTCCGCCTTTATACCTTTAGAAGAAAGTGCGCTCTGTGCTTTTATTGCATTTGAAGAAATAATACCATACGATACTATCGCGATATCACCGTCATTTTTAAATACGGTAAAATCGCTTTTATAATAGTCAAATGGAACATCCTCTTTTCCTCGAGGATAGCGTATTGCTACAGGTTTTTGAATGTTTACAGTTGCTTCAAGACATCCCTCAAGCTCTTTATAGCTGGCTGGAGAATAAATTGAAATATTAGGCACCGTAGTCATAAATGCGACATCGAAAAGTCCCTGATGGGTCTCACCATCCTCGCCCACAACTCCTGCACGGTCAATAAGAAAACGCACGGGCAGTCTTGCTATTGCGGTATCATGAATTATCTCATCGTAGGCTCTTTGCAAAAATGAACTGTAGACTGCAAAATAGGGCTTCATTCCACCCTTTGCGAGACCTGCCGCAAAGGTGGTGGCATATTCCTCAGCGATGCCTACATCGAAAAATCTGTCAGGATACTTTAGGGCAAACTCCTGGAGACCCGTTCCCTGACACATAGCAGCAGTAACGGCGCAGATTTTTTCATCTTTTTCGGCAAGTTCTAAAAGCTTCTTGCCGCAGATATGTGAAAAATCCTCTTTGCCTTTTTCGATTCCATCTTCAATATTGAATGCTGAAACGCCGTGATAATTGCTTGGCTCGTTCTCAGCCAGAGTAAATCCCTTACCCTTTACTGTAATAACGTGAACAATACAAGGTCTTCCGATGCCTTTTGCGATACTGAGAATGTTCTCAAGCTCGTCAAGATCGTGACCGTCAACCGGGCCAAGATACTTAAATCCCAGTCCCTCAAAAAGGCTATCGCGGTAAATTACATTTTTAAACGCTCTTTTCAACTTTACAGCAAGTCGGAAAAGAGGTTTTCCTATAAGCGGAATTTTTCCGAGAGCTTTTTTTGTAAAGGCTTTGAACACATAGTACCCAGGTTTTGTTCTTACCTTGCCAAAATATCTTGACAATGAACCTACATTCTGAGAGATAGACATTTTGTTATCGTTCAATACGCAGATGAAACTATCCTCAGAACCGCCGATATTATTAAGCGCTTCAAAAGCGAGACCGCCCGTCATGGCACCGTCACCGATAACCGCGATGCCTGTGCACTCCTCACCACGTAGTTTTCGAGCCTTATATATGCCGTAAGCGGCTGCAAGAGAGTTGCTGGCATGTCCGGTTACAAAGGGGTCGTGCTCACTCTCATCAGGGCGCATAAAACCTGAAAGCCCGCCCTTTTGGCGAATAGTTGAAAACCTATCGAAGCGTCCTGTCAGCATCTTATGGGGATAACACTGATGACCTACATCAAAAATGATGGGGTCGCGAGGTGAATCAAACACTCTGTGCAGAGCAACAGTCAGCTCAACAACTCCGAGATTAGACGCTAAATGTCCGCCTTTCTTAGAAACAGTGCTTATAAGCTCCTCACGAATTTCCTCGCAGAGAAGCTCAGCTTCATCGTTATTCAGTTTTTTAAGATCAGTAGGGTGGTTTATCTGTCCTAAAAACTTGTAATTCAAAATTATATCTCCTAATAATCTCTATTGCAGAGGTAGTCGGCAAGGTTTTTAAGATCCTTTGCATCTTCGCCGAAAATATCAAGAGCCGACTTTGCTTTTTCCGTAAGCTCTATTACTTTTTTCTTGCATGCTTCTATACCAAGAAGTGTTACAAAGGTTGCCTTTTCGTTTTCCTTATCGCTGTTTATAGGTTTGCCGAGTTTTGCCTCGTCTCCCGTAACATCTAAAATATCGTCAACTATCTGAAAGGCAAGCCCTAAATTCTCCGCATATTCGATAGCGGCATTTTGTTTTCTTTCATCGGCCCCTGCAAGCACCGCGCCAATAAGGCAGGAGGCTTTGATAAGAGCCCCTGTTTTAAGTGAGCATATAAGTGTCAGAAGCTTTGTGTCGACATCGGTCTTGCCTTCAGATAAAAGGTCGACCGTCTGTCCGCCGACCATACCGTCTATGCCTGCGTTATAAGACAGTATCTCAACAGCTTGCAATATTCTCTCTGTCGGAATTCCTTTAGTTTTTGACGCAATATTAAACGCAAGCGTCAGCAGTCCGTCACCTGCAAGAAGAGCATACTCCTCTCCAAACTTTTTATGGCAAGAGGGTTTGCCTCTTCTCATATCGTCATTATCCATACAAGGAAGGTCGTCATGGATAAGAGAATATGTATGGATACATTCCATAGCGAGCCCGAAATTCTCAGAGCTCTCGCCCTCTCCGCCTGAGAGCTTATAAAACTGCTCTATAAGAAACGGGCGGAGTCTTTTTCCTCCATCGGCAAGGCTGTATTTCATAGCCCTGGACACCAGCGAATACTCGGTATCTGCGCCGCTGAACAACACATCTATTTTCTTTTCAAAATCTGCTGCAAAGGCTTTTATCTTATCTTGTATCATTATTTTGCACCGTTTTCGAGAATTTCTATCTTTTGTTTTGCTTTTTCGAGCACCTCTGAACAGTACTTCGAAAGCTTTACACCCTCTTCAAACAGGGCTATAGATTCATCCAGAGAAATCTCGGGGCTTTCAAGCTTTGCCGCGATCTCTTCTAACTTTTTATAAGCTTCTTCAAAACTTACCGTTTTATCCATCATTCTACCTCTTTTACTTCACATTCGACACGCCCGTCAATAAGCCTGAGGCTTATTCTGTCACCCTTCAAAAGCTGGGACTTTGTGATGATTGTTTTACCGTCCTTGCTTGCCGCAAGATAACCTCTCGACATTGTTTTTAAGGGGCTGAGAGAATCGAGGCGCGATGCTGCAAGCAGGAAATTTTTTTCCTTTAACGCTATGATTCTATCGAAAGAATTCTTGATTTTAGTATCGGTTTTTTGTAGGTCATTTGAACGCGAACCGATAATAAACATCTGGGGCTCTTTGAATTCTGCCGCGTTAGTTATTCTGCCTAGTTTAGCCTCGTTTAATGTAACAAGGCTTCTTATCCTCATTCTTAAAAGGTGCTCATATCCTCTTACCGAAGCCCTTATCTCCTCAATATCAGGCACGGCTATTTCGGCCGCGGCTGACGGAGTCGGTGCTCTCATATCAGATACAAAATCACATATGGTAAAATCGGTCTCGTGGCCTACTGCCGAAATTACGGGAATGCTGACAGCCGATATTCTGCGAGCAAGCGCTTCGTCGTTAAAACACCATAGGTCCTCTATAGAACCACCACCGCGACCGATGATTATAACGTCTGCATTTACCTTTTCTTCTACTGTGTCAAGTGCTGATATAAGGCTTTTTGGAGCATCTACGCCCTGAACGAGTGCGGGGCAAAGGATTATGTTACAAAGAGGCCAACGGCGGGAGAGCACGTTGAAAATATCTCTTACCGCGGCGCCCGTGTCGCTTGTTATGACCGCTACAGTTTTAGGAAAAGCAGGTAGCCTTTTCTTTCGGCTCACATCAAAAAGCCCCTCGTTCTCAAGCTTTCGTTTTATCTTTTCAAGAGCGAGCATAAGATCGCCCTCGCCGTCGGGGATTATGTCCTCGGCGTAAAGCTGATAGGTGCCGTCACGCTCATATACCGAAACTCTGCCGACACATACTATCTTCATTCCGTCCTTCAAAGCCATCTTCAGCCGACTTGCATTTGATTTAAACATAACGCACTTCACGGCGCCTGCACTGTCCTTAAGCGTAAAATAGATATGTCCGCTTGAGTAATGCACCTTAAGGTTGGATATCTCTCCACCTACACGAACGAGGGCTAAACGGCTGTCGCTTTCCAGAAGTGTGCGGACATAAAGATTCAGCTGGCTGACGGTAATAATCGTGCCTGCCATTAGGCTTCTCTTGATACGGAACCGAGTATTCCGTTTACGAACGAGGCATCATCTGCTGTCGCATATTTTTTGACTAATTCTACCGCTTCGTTGATAGATACCGCAGTCGGAATATCGTCGAAATATTTCATTTCACAAATAGCAAGTCGAAGTGCCGATATTGCAACGCGTGAGATACGCTCTAACTTCCAACCCTTTGCATATTTAACTATCAGTTCTGTTATCTCTTCCGAATTGTCTATAGTGGCTTTGACCACGGCAGCACAGTATTCATCCTCACGGTAAGCGCCGTTCTCTTTTTCGGTCTCTATAAGCTCTTCAAACCCTTCGTTTCTAAAGGTGTTTTGGAAAAGCAATACAAACGCCTGCTCTCTCGCTTCTTTTCTTGTCATAGGACACCTCGCTGGAATTACATAATTATACATGATATATAATATATTATTTCTATGCATTTTTCAAGGATAATATGCATAAAATATGCTATTTTTAGATGCTTCATAATATTTTTGTTGTAATTTAGCGCTTTTTCTGTTACAATATAGAAACTAATTTACATTGGAGGGACATTATGGCTGTCGAGTTCAGGACAAGCTTCTTAGGCTTCAACCGTGATGATGTTTTTGACTATGTGCATAAAAAGGATGCCGAAATGAAAATGCTTTCGGCTTCGATGAATGATAAAATAAAGGCTTTGGAGGCGGAGCTCACCGCTTTAAAGGCTGATTTTAACGAGGCTGTAAAGAATAACAGCGAACTATCTAGTGAAAATTCAAGACTTTCTGCTGAGCTTTGCGAGTTTAAAGAAAAGGCCGATGAGATTGAGTCTCTGGGACGAAAGATAGGAAAGCTTTATCTTGTATCTAAGTCAAGTGCTAAGAGCATCGTTGACCGCGCTGAAGAAAATGCCGATATTATAAACGAACAGGCAAAAATAAGACTTCAGAGCATCGAAGAGACCGAAGAGTCTTTACATACCATCACAAGACAGATCGTCTCTGCTTCGGAAAAATATGTTTCAGATCTTTCTTCCCTTTCCGCTTCCCTTGCAGACGCTAAGGAAAAGGTAAGCGAAAAAGATGCCGAGCGAATCCGCATCAGCGAAGAGTTTTCCGAGATATACGAAAAATTAAGTTAAGATGAAAGAAATTAAAATTAACACATCAGATCTTTCCACGGTCGCCGCAGAAATTAAAGCCGGTGACCGTGTCATACTTTCAGGCACAGTCTACACTGCGCGTGACGCCGCTCACAAAAAGATATTCGAACTTTTGGACGAAGGCGCTCCACTGCCTTTTGAGCTCGAGAATGCGGCAATCTATTATGCAGGACCCACACCTACTCCCGAGGGGCTTGCGATAGGCAGCTGCGGTCCGACTACCTCAAGCCGAATGGACTGCTATTCTCCGCGGCTTTTTGACCTTGGTGTCAAATGCGTTATAGGTAAGGGCGACCGAAATGACGAAGTCTGCCGTTCTATCGAGAAAAACGGTGCAGTTTATCTCTCAGCTATCGGTGGAGCAGGCGCGCTTGCCGCCGCATCGGTTACTGACTGCGAAGTCATCGCCTTTCCCGAACTTGGATGCGAATCGGTAAAAAAGCTCACCTTTAAAGACTTTCCTCTCATTTGTGCTATCGACTCTACGGGCGGAAATCTTTTTAAAAACAGATAAAAAGAGAAGTTGGAATTCCAACTTCTCTTTTTTTATATATCGTTTCGTATTATATCCTCGTAGGTTTCGCGTTTGATTATTAGGCGCGACTGTCCGTCCTTTAGCATTACTGCGGCAGGACGCCTTATACGGTTATAGTTGCTCGCCATTGAGTAGTTATAAGCACCTGTTGCCAGCACGGCAAGGGTATCGCCAACCTCAGGGGTCTGTATCATTGTATTTTCCTGAATGACGTCACCCGACTCACAGCACTTTCCCGCAACGGTGACCT
Source organism: Acutalibacteraceae bacterium (assembly GCA_045539095.1). Lineage (GTDB taxonomy): Bacteria > Bacillota > Clostridia > Oscillospirales > Acutalibacteraceae > SFWF01. The sequence goes on from JAZQER010000052.1 coordinate 30,809, forward strand.
TCATATCACGGGGCTTGTCGGCTTTATTTGCAACGACTATCTCATAGTCAGCATTATAAAGAGCATATCGCGGATTGTCCGCCATACCGCCGTCAACCGACACATAGGTACGGACATCCTTTATTGTCTTGACAGAGCCAACCTTATAAAGGGTCAGGGTCGATGCTCCGACTATTGATCTACCCGGTTCTACAATGATCTTTGGAAGAGCCATACCGAGCTTCTTGCAGTTTTCCTTTACCGCATCGCAAAGTAGCTTAATACTTTGTTCGGTGGAAACCGGACGGTCGGTTTTAAGATACTTTATTCCGTATCCGCCACCGAAGTTTACTTCCTTTATTTCACAGCCAAGCTCGTCGGTTATCCTCTTCGCAAAGCCGAGCATTACTTCTGCCGCTGCAACAAAGGGCTCAGTTTCAAATATCTGAGAACCGATATGGCAATGAATGCCGACAAGTTTTACACTCTTCAGTCCTGCCGCCTCGCGAGCCGCCTCATACGCTTCACCGTTTTCAAGTGCAAAGCCAAACTTTGAATCTATCTGTCCCGTACGGATAAAGCTATGAGTATGAGCGTCAATACCGGGTTTTATTCTGAACAGTATCTCTGCAGTCTTGCCCATTTCAGCAGCTATTTTGTTAAGCAGATGAAGCTCTGAAATATTATCTACGACTATTCTGCCTATACCGCACTCGAGTGCATATTCGAGCTCGTCCGCCGTTTTATTATTACCGTGAAAGTAAATCTTCGAAGCATCAAAGCCTGCCGCAACCGCGGTATAAAGTTCTCCTGCCGAGACAACATCTGTACCAAGGCCCTCGCTCTTTACAAGTCTGTACATCTCCTTACAGGAAAACGCCTTGCTTGCATAGAGTACCAAAGCCTCGCCGTCATAATGCTTTTTAAAAGCATCAACATAGGCTCTGCAATTATTTCTTATATCATCCTCATCAAAGACATAAAGCGGTGTTCCCCACTTTTCAGCTAGTGTGACCGTATCTACACCGCCGAGGGTCAGATGCCCACTTTCGTTTACACTGTATCTGTCATTAAGCATTATGACATTTCTCCTTCAATTATGGCTTTTAGCTTTTCTACGCCCTCGCCGTTCCCAGCCGAAAAAGGCACTATTTCAACGCCAACGCCGTACTCGCCAAGTTCTTCTGCTATACTTTCCATTCGGGCGGTATATTCTCCGCGATTTAGCTTGTCGCTTTTTGTTAGCACCACGGTATATGGCATTTCCATCTGATATAAAAAATCAAGCATGGCGATATCGTGGTCGGATGGCGGATGCCTCATATCAATAAGGGCAAAGACCATACGGATATCGCGTCCTGACTTAAAATACCCCTCCATAAGATCAGACCAACGGTCACGCTCTGCAAAAGGGACCTTTGCATATCCGTAGCCCGGAAGGTCAACAATACGGATAGCATCGGCTCGGTAGAAGTTAACCGTCACTGTTTTGCCGGGTTTTCCGCTGACACGGGCAAGCGATTTTCTTGATACAAGCTTGTTTATAAGCGAGGACTTTCCTACATTAGAGCGCCCTGAAAAGCAAAACTCGGGAAGGTCTGAATTTTCCAGCTGTGCTGCTGTACCGAAAGCCTTTTCAAAATAAACGTTATTAAAATTCATAACTCACCTACTGACTGATGCGACCCGACTCAAAGCCCGTGAGCTTCGCAGTAGGGATAACATCAGGCATTTTTCCATTATTAACAGCCGCACATAACGCACCGTCTATCACAGTTTCAACATTTGATACTGTAACGAACTTAACATTTTCAAGCACCGTCTTATCCAACTCGTCAAGGTCAGCTTCATTAGCTTTAGGGATAAACACCGTCTTTACTCCCGCGCGGTATGCTGCCATACTCTTTTCTTTAAGTCCGCCGATGGGAAGCACTCTGCCCTTTACGGTCACTTCACCCGTCATAGCAATATCGCGCTTGACAGCACGACCTGTTAATGCCGATACCAAGGCGGTAGCGATAGCAATACCTGCACTCGGTCCGTCCTTTGGTACTGCGCCCTCTGTGGCATGGATATGTATATCCTTTTTGGAATAAAAATCGGGCGAAATACCGTATTTTTCAGCATTTGCGCGAACATATGATACTGCCGCCTTTGCAGACTCCTGCATAACATCGCCGAGAGAGCCAGTAAGCTCTAATTTTCCGCTTCCATCAAGCACCGCAACCTCAAGCTGCATTACTTCGCCGCCGACAGAGGTCCAGGCAAGACCGTTAATGATACCTATCTCATCCTGTTGTAGTATCTCTTCGACGGTGTAGCGCTTTTTGCCAAGCATAGCGCCAACCTGTGCCGCATCGACCTTGACCTGCTTCTTATCACCCGATGCAATGAGCTTGGCAGACTTTCTACAGAGAGCTGCTATCGCGCGCTCGAGCTTTCTGACTCCTGCTTCTCTTGTATAAAAGTCGATAAGACTATATAATGCTTCATCGGTAATCTTTATCTGCCGGGCAGTCATACCGTGATTTTTTATCTGTCTTTTTACAAGGTGCCGGCGCGCAATATGGAACTTTTCTTCTCTTGTATAGCTTGTAAGAGAAATTATCTCCATACGGTCGCGGAGTGGGTCAGGAATGGTCGCCTCAGTATTGGCGGTAGTGATAAACACTGCGTGGCTGAGGTCAAAGGGCATATCTACAAAGTGATCTACAAAAGTATTGTTCTGCTCACCGTCTAAAACCTCTAAAAGCGCGGCAGACGGATCGCCCTTATAATCGTGGCCGAGCTTGTCTATCTCATCAAGAAGTATGAGAGGATTTGATGAGCCTGCATCCTTTAATGCTGATATTATCTTACCGGGCATAGCGCCGATATAAGTCTTTCTGTGGCCGCGTATCTCGGCTTCGTCGCTTACACCACCGAGAGATATTCTCGCAAAGCGTCTTCCCATACATTCGGCAATAGATTTTGCGATAGAGGTCTTGCCGACACCGGGAGGGCCTACAAGGCAGATTATCTGCCCCTTGATATCGGGTGCCAGCGCATAGACCGAAAGCATTTCCAGAATTCTTTCCTTAACCTTATCCATGGCGTAAAAGTCACGGTCAAGAATCTTCGCCGCGCGGTTTACATCCACCTTAACAGAGCTATGCTCATTCCAAGGAAGCTCTAGACAGAGGTCGAGATAATTTCTCACAACGGTTGCTTCGTGGGAGCCCTGAGGCATCTTATGAAGCTTCACTACCTCTTTTGCAAGCTTTTCCTTTACTTTATCTTCGGCTTTGAGGGCGTCTATTTTAGAGAAATATTCCTCCACCTCGTCCTCTTCCATATCACCGTAAAGCTCGAAATTTATCGCCTTTATCTGCTCACGAAGATAATATTCGCGCTGATTTTCATCAATCTGAACCTTTACCTGCTCGCCGATTTTGCGGTCGATATCGACTATCTGGCTCTCGCGTCTCAGCATTTCAATAACAAGCTTTGCACGCTTTACGGGCGATAGCTCGCTCAGCACCCTCTGTTTTTCACTAAGCGGTACAGGGATATTGAAAGCAATAAAATCGGCGAGATATCCAACCTCAGAACGCTGTGATACAGTAAGTGTTATATCTGGCGCAAGCTTTATGCCTTTCGATGCATAAGCCTCAAACTCCTTACGCACACGTCTTATTAGCGACTCGGTATAAACCGGACGCTCTGTTATCTCTTCATCATAAAGCTTTTCAACCGCCGCGAGCATAAGGTCTTTTTTATCGGCAACCTCAATATGACCAGCACGGTAAAGTCCCTCGACCATAACCTTAACACTGTCATCAGGCATACGAAGTATCTGACAAATACGCGCGACACAGCCGACATCATACAATCCGTCTGAGGACGGGTCCTCATCAAGAATGTTCTTCTGTGTTACAAGATATATTTTTCTTCCCTGCTCCATCGCAAGGTTAAGGGCATTTATAGACTTTTTTCTGCCGACTTCAAAATGAAGTATAACCGAAGGGAAGCAAGCAAGTCCTCTCAGCGGTAACATAGGCATATATGAATAGTTATTTTGCATTTCTGTCATTTTTATCTCCAAAACTGTTTAAAGTATGTTACTTTTGATAATAATGTATTGTAACACAACTTTTTCAATATTACAACAAAAACAGAGTTTACAAAATATTGAAAATCTGTATTGTAAAACTGAAATCTATTTGTTATAATAAATATATAATACCATTTTGAGGTGATCTGATGTTCAAAAAGTACGGTCTGCCCGCTATAGCCACCGCCATTTTATCGGCTCTGTATTATTATGTGGCACTGCCTGTTATCAACCTGAAATCTTCTTCCTTCTGGGGATTTCTAATCTTTATTGCCGCTATTTATTTCCTTAGCATGGCAATCATCACAAAATCCGTTATAATCTCTAATCTGCTTGACGGACGCAAAAAAAACAAACGAATTGAAATCAATGTGGACCCCGAACGTCCTCTTTTCACTAACAAAAAACTTTTAAAGAGAGCAGTCTTAATTATTGCGATAGTTGCCGTTGTTATAATCGGAACTCTTTTTGTAACATCCTCACAAATATTTAACGCTTCAAAGTATCAGCAGATGCTTACTGTAACCGAATCAAATTTCAATGAAGATATCGCGGAATTACCTCTTTCTCAGATACCTGTTGTTGACCGCGACGCCGCAGAAAGACTCGGAAGCCGCAAAATCGGCGAGGTCGTTGAGCTTGTATCGCAGTTTAATGTTTCCTCTTATTACACCCAGATCAATTATAACAATACCCCCGTCAGAGTATCTCCGCTTGAGTATGCAGATATTATCAAGTGGTTCAACAATAAGAATGAGGGTATCCCATACTATGTAAAGATAGATATGGCAACCCAGAATACCGAGCTTATTGAGCTTGAAAGCGGAATGAAATATGCTCCCTGCGAGTATTTTTCGCGCGACCTTATGCGTCATATAAGATTCGCTTATCCCACCAAGATGATCGATTCGGTCTCCTTTGAAATAGATGAAGGCGGAGCACCTTATTGGATAGTCTCCTGCTACGATTACACTATCGGTATCTTAGGCGGATACGACATTACCGGAATAATTATGGTAAATGCGATCAGCGGCGAAATGGACTACTATGATGTAGGAAACATTCCGCAGTGGGTAGATCAGGTATATGATGCCGATGTTGTGCTGAGACAGGCGAACTACTGGGGCGCATACAAAAACGGTTACTTTAACTCGCTCATCTCTCAGAAAAATGTCGTTACCACAACCGAAGGTTATAACTACCTTGCAATAAACGATGATATCTGGGTATACACGGGTATCACATCGGTAGTTGCCGATGAATCAAACATCGGATTTATACTCGTAAACCTCCGCACAAAGGAAGCCAAGACCTATTCTATAAACGGCGCAGAAGAGTATTCAGCTATGGAGTCTGCCGTTGGTAAAATTCAGGAAAAGGGCTACACAGCCACCTTCCCGATACTTGTAAACATCGCAGATACTCCCTCTTATTTCATTTCTCTTAAGGACGATGCCGGTCTTGTAAAAGCCTACTCTTTCGTATCTGTTTCTAATTATCAGATAGTCGGAGTTGCCGACACTCTTGCCGATGCTGAGGCGGAATACCGAAGACTTTTAAAAGAGTCGGGTAAGTTAGATGACTCTACCTCCCCCTCCGATACCGATGAGATTATAGGTAAGGTTGCAGGTATCTCTTCGGCTGTAGTTGACGGAAACACCTGCTATTATATAAAACTCGAAAACAATGACAGCATCTATATAGCAAATGTTACTCTGAACGATGCTCTGCCTTTCGTAAGGGTTGGCGACGAGCTTCGGATAAATGTCGATTCCTCGGGTGAAAAACCGATAGTCACGGCTATCGCACCCGTCGAAGCTACCGCAGAATAACACAAATATATTCAGCACTCAATCTCGGTTGGGTGCTGAATTTTTAGAAAGGATATGCATATGAAAACCAAGTTGTCAGCGAGATTCTGGACGGCGCTCACACTTTTTAGCCTTATAGGTCAGGTCGCGTGGGTAGTCGAGAATATGTATTTCAATGTCTTCATTTATAAAATGTTTAACGCAACCGCCGCAAATATATCAGCTATGGTTGCGGCATCTGCTGTTTCTGCTACGGTTACCACTGTGTTTATAGGCGCTCTTTCCGACCGTATTGGAAAACGCAAACTCTTTATGTGTGCAGGCTACATACTTTGGGGAATTTCAATACTCTCCTTTGCATTTATACGAACCGACACTATAAACGCTCTTTTCCCATCTGTTGTTTCTGCCGCTGCTGTAGGTGTTAATCTTGTTATAATACTCGATTGCGTAATGACCTTCTTTGGCTCAAGCGCTAACGATGCTGCTTTTAATGCTTGGGTCACCGATTCGACCGACTTCACGAACCGCGGCTCTGTAGAGGGTATAAACTCCATGATGCCGCTTGTTGCTATTCTGGTCGTGTTCGGTTCGTTTATGTTCTTCGACCTGGAACAGCCCTTCAGTTGGACTGCGATCTTCATCATTATCGGTGCGGTAGTTTTTACGATAGGTATACTCGGAATTTTTCTTATTAAGGATCCCGAGATTAAGCCGTCGGACAGCGGATATCTTAGCAATATTTTTTATGGCTTCAAGCCGTCTACCGTAAAGGAAAACGCAAAACTATACATATCCTTTGCCGCATTCATCATTTTCAATATTTCCATTCAGATATTTATGCCATATCTCATAATCTATTACGAGAAGAGCCTTGCGATGTCGAATTATGTTATGATAATGGCTCCCGCAATTATCGTCGCTTCTGTTTTCACCGCGCTGTGGGGCAAGGTCTACGACAAGAAGGGCTTTAAGTTTTCCGTGCTTTTCGCCGTTTTATTTCTGTCTATCGGATACATAGTTTTATACTTTACAAAAACGACTCTGCCCGTATTTATCGGCTCACTCTTTATGATGTGCGGATATCTTTCGGGCATGGCGGTATTCGGAGCAGTTATCCGCGACAACACTCCCGAAAACAAGGCAGGTCAGCTTCAGGGTATCCGCATTTTTTCTCAGGTGCTTATCCCAGGTATCGTCGGCCCTGCTGTCGGCGCATGGGTACTCCGCGATGCCCAGCAGATAATGAATAATGACGGTACAACCTCGTTTTTACCAAACGAAAATATCTTCTTAGCAGCGCTTGTCGCCATCGTTCTGCTTATACCTCTTTTGATAATGATTTCTAAGGTGAATAAAAAACATGAAAAAAACTGATTTTGAAATTCTTAAAACGCCTTTTGAGGCCGACCTCACCGACACTCCTTGGCAGGAATATCCAAGGCCTCAGTTGAAACGAGACTCCTATCTGAATTTAAACGGTAAGTGGCAGTTTTCGGTTAAAAACAAAAAAGGTAAACACGTTCTCGGAGAGATACTTGTTCCATTTCCGCCTGAGTCGAGAATATCGGGAGTAGAAAAACAGTTTGACAAAAACGACCTGCTTATTTACAGCCGTAAGTTTTCCATTTCCGACGGTTTTATTAAAGCTCGTATTCTTCTTCATTTCGGTGCTGTCGATCAATTCTGCCGAGTATTTGTGAACGGCAACCTTGTCGGAGAGCATGAGGGTGGATATATCCCCTTCTCTTTTGATATAACCAAATACATTAAAGCCGCCGAAAACACCCTTACAGTCGAGGTCAGCGACCCTCTTGATACCGAATTTTCCTACGGAAAACAGCGTAAAAAACGCGGCGGTATGTGGTATACCCCCATAAGCGGCATATGGCAGACGGTATGGATGGAGTCGGTTGCTGATAATTATATTGAAAATATCAAAATCACTCCGGATATCGACAAGGTAAAAATAGAAGTTATCGGCGGAGAAAAAACAAAAACCATTATATTTGGCGGTAAAGAATACACCTTTGAGGACAGCGTTGAAATCACTGTAGAGGACCCTGTTCGCTGGACTCCTGATAACCCCAAGCTTTACGATTTTTCAGTTGTCTCTGGTGAGGATAAAATCGAGAGTTATTTTGCACTTCGCAGTGTGGAAATAGATGACGATAAAATACTCATAAACGGAAAGCCGCATTTTTTCCATGGACTTTTAGACCAAGGCTATTTCTCAGACGGAATATTCCTGCCCGCAACCCCTGAGGGATTTAAAAACGATATTCTTACAATGAAAAAACTCGGTTTTAATATGCTGAGAAAGCATATCAAAATTGAGCCTGAGATATTTTATTACTACTGTGATAAATACGGTATGTTTGTTTTTCAGGACCTTGTGAACAGTGGAAAGTACAATTTCCTTATCGATACTGCCCTTCCGACCATCGGTCTCAAACGTGGTGTTACTCACAAAGCTTCCAAAAAACGCCGTGAAGCCTTTGAGCAGACCGCACTGGACACAATCGACCTTCTTTATAATCACCCCTGCCTCGTTTATTACACCCTCTTTAATGAGGGATGGGGTCAGTACGATGCAGTAAGTCTTTATCGTAAGATGAAAGCGCAGGATTCTACAAGGGTGTGGGATGCAACATCGGGTTGGTTTTGGACAGATGAAAGCGATGTGCTGAGCGAGCATATTTATTTTAAACCGCTGAAACTTAAAAATGACGGCAGACCTCTTGTGCTTTCCGAGTTCGGCGGCTACTCCTATAAAGCTGAGGGTCACGTATTTAACACAAAAAATACCTATGGGTATAAATTCTACAAAAACATTGAAGAATTCCGCAAGGGACTTTCTGACCTTTACACCGAACAGGTAATTCCGATGATTGAAAAGGAATCTTTATGCGCAACAGTGTACACACAGGTCAGCGATGTAGAGGATGAGACTAACGGCCTCTTCACATATGACAGACAGCTACTCAAAACAGATGAAAAGGAAATGAAAGAAATATCGGAAAAGCTTTATAACGCATATAAATAAAAAAGGTGTCGGAATTATCCGACACCTTTTCATTTTGTTTGCAACTTAAGCAGCAACCTTTTTGTCCTTTGACATCATCTTGATAACAAAGAGAGTGCCAATTGTGAGAACTATCGCTATTGCAAGGGAGATGTATACATTCTGAACAAATCCTGCAACTATGTAGGAAACAAAAGAAATTGCTGCAACCGTGATTGCATAAGGAAGCTGAGTGGATACGTGGTTTATGTGGTTGCACTGTGCACCTGCAGAGGACATAATGGTCGTATCCGAAATGGGTGAGCAGTGGTCGCCGCAGACAGCACCTGCAAGGCAGGCAGACATACTCATAACGCCGAGCACGCTTCCAACGGGGAAGATTGCAAGAACAATCGGAATGAGGATTCCGAAGGTTCCCCAAGAGGTTCCTGTAGCAAATGCAATGAAGCAGGCAACAACGAAGATTATTGCGGGCAAGAAGTTGTTAAGTCCGCTGGCATTAGCGAGGGTTGCCTCAACGAAGGTTCCGGAATCAAGCAGGCTTGTCATATTTTTAAGAGAGGTTGCCATTGTAAGAATAAGGATTGCGGGCACCATTGCGATAAATCCCTTGGGGATGCATTCCATAGCTTCCTTAACTGTTACAAGACGTCTTGCAACAAAGTATACCATTACGAAAACGAGAGCCACAATGCCGCCCCAAGGTAGTCCGACTGTTGCGTCTGTATTAGAGAAAGCATCCACAAAGCCGAGAGAAGCATCGTAATTTGCAGAAGCGAATACCCATTCCTCGCCCATACATCTACCAACATAGAAAAGTGAATAAACGCATACGGCAATGAGCACTACGATAGGAAGAACGAGGTCAATAACCTTTGCCTTTTTTGTAGCAGGTGCTTCTTCATCATTTCCACCTGTGCTTCCTCCGAAGGTAAAGAGATCTCCATTTTCAGCGTTCTTCTCATGGAGTCTCATAGGGCCGTAGTCAAACTTCATAAGCGTAAGCGTAATAATGAAAACAAAGGTCATAAGAGAATAGAAGTTGTAAGGAATTGCCTGAATAAAGAGAGATATTCCCTGTCCATCCGGAGCGTATCCCGAAACAGCAGCTGCCCAAGAAGAAATGGGAGCTATCATACATACGGGAGCTGCGGTAGCATCGATAAGATAAGAAAGCTTTGCTCTGGAGATCTTAGCCTTATCTGTAACGGGGCGCATAACAGCACCAACGGTAAGACAATTGAAATAGTCATCGATAAAAATAAGTATACCGAAAGCAAATGTCGCAAGAGCGGCGCCTATCTTACCCTTAACATGCTTTGCTGCCCAAGCGCCAAAAGCCTGTGAGCCGCCTGCTTTGTTAAGAAGAGCGACAATAATTCCAAGAAGCACAAGAAAAATAAATATACCTGCACTGCCTGATACAGCGGAGATAAATCCGTCGCTTATCATCGAGTCGACTGTGTGGATCGGATTGAAGCCTGTCGAAAGAAGACCTCCGACAAGAATTCCGACAAAAAGGGATGAATAGACTTCTTTAGTAAGGAGTGCAAGGCCGATAGCGATTACCGGCGGGAAGAGTGACCATAAGGTTCCGACAGGCTCAGTGATGCTACCTGTAAATGCACAGAGCACACCGAAGCCGACAACGAAAGCAATTATGAGCACTTTAGGGATGATCTTTTTTGCTGTCATGGTTTTTTCCTCCAAAATTAAAATCACGATAACACGCAAACAAGCGGTTACCGTGACATAAAATATCTGTCATAAGATAGCGCTCCACTTTTGCGTGACAGCAGCGGCCGTATTCCGGATACTGCCAGCACAGGAAACTATCGGCTCATCTCCTGTACTTCGGCGAACTCCCCTTTCACACCGACGCAATTCCGAAAACGCCTCGGCTACTTATGGATATCGCACCTCTATCATTTTTACAACCAAATATTAACATATTGTAAACACTATGTCAAGAAATACGTAAAAAGCTCCCGAACCAAAAGGTTTCGGGAGCTTGAAATTTTAATACATTCCGCCGCCTGCTGCAGCCGCCTGAGCAGCAGCTTTAGCCTTTGCATCATCGCGGTTTTCTGCAACTAAAGTCTCGGTTGTAAGAACCATGGAAGCCACAGATGCCGCATTCTGGAGAGCAGAGCGTGTAACCTTAGTAGGATCTACGATACCTGCTTCGATCATATCGACATAGGTCTCATCATAAGCATCAAAGCCGTAATTTGCCTTACCCTCAGCGAGGATCTTGTCTATTATAACAGAGCCTTCAAGACCTGCATTGTAAGCAATCTGACGAATAGGAGCCTCAAGTGCCTTGAGGACAATATTTACGCCTGTCTTTTCATCGCCGTCGGTCTCGTCGAGCAGAACCTTTACGGCGCCCATAGCGTTGATAAGTGCGGTACCGCCGCCTGCAACGATTCCCTCTTCAACTGCCGCCTTGGTAGCTGAAAGAGCGTCCTCTATTCTGAGCTTCTGTTCTTTCATCTCAACCTCAGTAGCGGCTCCAACCTTGATAACAGCAACTCCACCCGAAAGCTTGGCAAGACGTTCTTCAAGCTTCTCGCGGTCAAACTCGCTTGTTGTCACTGCGATCTGACTCTTGATCTGTGCAGTTCTATTCTTAATAGCCTCGGGATTACCTGCGCCGTCAACAATAACAGTGTTTTCCTTGCCGATCTTTACCTGACGGGCACGGCCCAACTGATGTATTCCTGTTTCTTTAAGGTCAAGTCCGAGTTCTTCGGAAATAACCTCACCGCCTGTAAGGATAGCGATATCCTGAAGCATCTCTTTTCTTCTGTCACCAAATCCGGGTGCTTTAACACCTACGCAAACGAAGGTACCGCGGAGCTTATTGACAATTATGGTAGAAAGAGCCTCGCCCTCGATATCCTCTGCGATGATAACAAGCTTCTTGCCTGCCTGAACAAGCTGCTCAAGAAGAGGCAGAACATCCTGAATTACAGATATCTTCTTGTCGGTGATAAGGATAAATGCATCATCGATAACCGCTTCCATCTTATCGGTATCGGTAACCATATAAGGAGTAATATATCCGCGGTCAAACTGCATACCCTCTACGACCTCGCTATAGGTCTCAGCAGTCTTTGACTCTTCAACCGTGATAACGCCGTCGGCAGTAACCTTATCCATAGCCTCAGCAATGAGCTTTCCGATAAAGTTGTCGCCTGCAGAAACTGTTGCGACACGCTCAATATCTTCAGTACAGGTAACCTTCTTGGAATTTGCAACAATTGCCTCGACAGCAGCGTCAACCGCCTTCTTGATACCCTTCTTAACTACCATAGGATTTGCGCCAGCGGCAACATTCTTCATGCCCTCGCGTATGAGAGCCTGAGCCAGAACGGTAGCGGTGGTTGTACCGTCACCTGCGCAGTCATTAGTCTTTGTAGCAACTTCCTTAACAAGCTGCGCACCTGTATTTTCGAAGGGGTCGCAAAGCTCGATCTCCTTCGCAATAGTAACGCCGTCATTTGTGATAAGAGGCGCGCCGAAGCTACGCTCAAGTACTGCGTTTCTGCCCTTGGGTCCCAGTGTGACCTTAACAGCATCTGCAACCTTGTCTACACCTGCCTGAAGCGCTTTTCGGGCATCAGTGCCGAAAATAATATCTTTTGCCATTATCATTTACCTCCGATTAATCTACTATAGCAAGAATGTCAGACTGACGAACGATAGAGTACTGCTCGCCGTCTACCTTGACCTCGGTGCCTGAATATTTTGCAGTGATTACCTTGTCTCCTACCTTTACCATCATATCGACCTGATTACCGTCGACCATACCGCCTGGACCTACTGCCACTACCTCGGCTATCTCGGGTTTTTCCTTTGCCGATGCGGTGAGTATTATTCCGCTCTTTGTGGTCTCCTCGGCTTCAACAGCCTTTAATACCACTCTGTCAAGTAAGGGTTTAATATTCATTGTTTATTTCCTCCAAACAATAACATAAGTATCAATTAGCACTCTAAATGTTCGAGTGCCAATCTATATTGTAGCCATTTTTTAGTAAAAATCAAGTGCTTTTACAAAAGTTTTAAAAATATTAATAAATTCCCTCAGGAACAATTAGATTTATCTTTTTAGGTTCTATCTCACACCTGAGATGGTCGGCGTATATTATTTCTCCGTCAAGGCTTATCGGAACAACACTGTCAGCAAAAAATTCAAACTCTTTACATCTATCCATATGGCAGACGCTGAGCCCCTCGTGCTCTCCTCTTTTATATATACCGACAAGCTTTAAAAACTTGAATCTCGAAATAGTTTTTATTGCAACGCAATCAAGCACTCCGTCAAAAGGGGTTGCCTTAGGCGCACTCTTATATCCGCCGCCGTAAACGGGCGCATTGGCGCATATTGCAAAAAGGGCGCTTCCGCTGTAAAACTCTTTTCCGTCGGTCACTACTCTAATATTTATGCCGAGACGGCCCAGTACATTCTTTATTAGCGAAAGATTGTACGCCATGCTTCCCGAAACTCCGGGTAGCCTTTTAAATTTGGTCATCTGATCGGCCACACGCGCGTCAAAGCCTGCGCAGCACTGATTCATACAGTACTTGTCCCCCGCTTTTATGAGGTCAATAGGCATATATGTACCATTCCTCTGCTTAGCGATGTCAAGAAATGTCGGCTTCGAATCATATCCGAAATACTTGATAAAATCGTTTGCAGAGCCTATCGGGACTACTCCAATAGAAGCGTTTTCATATCCTACTATACCGTTTAATACCTCAAAACAGGTACCGTCGCCGCCACAGGCAAAAATTCTGACCTCGTCGCCCGTTTCTGCTTCTGCTCTCGCCTTTATAAGAGCATCTCCGTTACCCTCAGTGACGATTATTTTAGCATCTTCGCCGTAATGCTTTCTGATTTCCTCTGTTAAAGCTTCCGTGCTGTCGAGTCTTCCTGCCGCAGGATTGATAATATAAACGTCCCTCATTTTTATTCTCCTACTTAAAATACATATAAAGTTGACATTTAATCATTCCGTTGTAGAGCTTTCTGCGTTTGTCAGCGGTCTTTCCAAATATCTTTTCAAAATCGTCGTGAGGACTTATAATAAAATATTTTCTTCCACCGCCAAGTTCAAAATTTTTGCCCATTACGCCGTAAAGCTCCTCGGCTTCCTTTATATCAAGAAGTCGCTCACCATAAGGCGGATTTGTTATTATAAGGCATCGGTCCTCGGGAGCTTTAAAATTCCTTATATCAGCCTTGCTTACCTTTATATATTTAGAAACGCCTGCTTTTGCGGCATTTTCCTCGGTGAGCCTTACCGCTTCGGGGTCTATATCGTAGCCTACCGCTTCAAAATCAATATTGGAAAGTATCTGATCCTGAGCTCTCGCTCTCTCCTCACGCCAGACATTGGGGGGTACAAAGCCGAATTTTTCCGCCGAGAAAAAGCGTCTGAGTCCCGGTGCCATTTTCTTTGCCATCATAGCGGCCTCAATAAGTATAGTTCCCGAACCACAGAAGGGGTCAAACAGCTTTGTATCCGGATATATTCTTGCGCTGTCGCACATAGCGGCAGCAAGGGTCTCCTTTAGAGGCGCCGTATTAGACTTTCTTCTGTAGCCTCTCTTATGCAGTCCCTCTCCCGAAGTATCTATCATCATGGTAACGTGATTCTTAAGGATAGAAAAACGTATTTTTACTTCAACTCCTGTTTCGTCAAACCATGAAACGCCGTATTTTAATTTAAGCCTTTCAACGATAGCCTTTTTTGTTATCGACTGACAGTCGGGTATGCTAAAGAGAGCGGAATTCAGGCTATATCCATTTACAGGAAAGGCATCTGTCTTGCCGATAAAGTTTTCCCAAGGAAGTTTTTTTACATTCTGAAAAAGCTCTTCAAAACTTGTAGCCTCAAATTCTCCGACATTTATACATATTCTCTCTAAATACCGCGAGCAGATATTTGCGCGCGCCAAGGTATTGAAATCGCCCTCAAAGTTTACTCTTCCGTTATCGGCTTTGACATTTTTTATGTCCAGCCGTCCGAGCTCACCCGCGGCTATAGATTCCACACCGAAAAGGCAGGGTGCTGTAAATTTAATATTGTTCATTTGTATCTCCAATTATATTACTGCTGTTTTATGTCTTGTAACATAGCAACCGATGTTGACTGCAACGGGAAGTCCTGCAATATGGGTCGGTGCGGTTTCAATATTTACACTGAGTGCGGTAGTTTTTCCTCCGAAGCCCTGCGGACCTATTCCAAGTCCATTTACCAGATCTAAAAGCTCTTTTTCCATATCAGCATAGAAGGGGTCCTTGTTAGGCTCGTCCGTAGGTCGGCAAAGAGCAATTTTAGAAAGCAGAGCACACTGCTCAAAATCTCCTCCGATACCCACCCCTATCACCATAGGCGGACAAGGATTACCCGATGCTTTTTTCACGGTTTTTAACACAGCGTTTACAACACCATGTTTTCCGTCGGCAGGGAGCAGCATATGAATATCACTCATATTTTCACTGCCAAAGCCCTTAGGCGCTACGGTCAGTTTTATCTTATCGCCCGCTACTATCTTAGTATGTATGACGGCAGGTGTATTATCGTTTGTGTTTACCCGTCGAAGAGGGTCTGCCACTACCGATTTGCGCAGAAGTCCTTCCTCATAGCCTTTTTTAACGCCTTTATTTACAGCATCCTCAAAAAGCTCACCCACAATATGAACATCTTGTCCTATCTCTGCGAATATGACCGCCATACCCGTATCCTGACAAATAGGAATATCAAGCTCAAGCGCTTTTTCGGTATTTTTTTCCATATCAGAAAGTATACTTTTTGCAAGCAGACCAGTCTCACAGTCCTTTGCCTTTTTAATGCAGTTCTGAATATCCAAAGGCAACACCTTATTGGCGGCAATGCAAAGCTCTGCCACCGTACTTGTTATAATACTGCTGTCAATCTCTCTGATCATATAAATACCTTCAATATTAAAGGCGGTAAGTTAAACCGTAACGGGTTCAATTATCGCCAACTTAAAAAGGCGGAAACAAGGTGTTTCCGCCAATGGATTTTATTTTACGCCCGTCCTGCGGTTGCGTTTTGCGTCGGGGTTCTTTCTCTTAAGATCCGAGAATTTTTCATCGCTTGTCTGCTTGAATTTACTCATCATATCCTCAAAAGAAACCGCCTCCGACTTTTTGGCGGTCCATACATAAGATCCGTCAGGTGCTGCGGGTGGGGTCTTGGGGGTATAAAGCTTGCGTTCAGTACGCGGAGATTTCGTCTCGCGTTCTTTGGGTTCCTGTGCCTTCTTTATGCTCAGGTTAATTTTCCCGTCATCGCCAATACCGATGATCTTGACCTTTACCCGATCATTTTCGTTAACAAAATCTCTGATCTGATTAACATAGGTCTGAGCTACCTCAGAAATATGTACCATTCCTGTTTTTCCTTCACCAAGGTCAACGAACACGCCGTAATCCTTAACAGCTGTAACCTTTCCCTCTACGATCTCTCCCACGGTAAGTTGCATTAGGGTGCGCTTCCTCCTCAAAAATACAAAAACTGCTAGCCGATATCCTTATAAATTTTTACTCCCGGATAACTGAAGCCGTTCTTCTGCAGCTCTTTTTCCATAATTTCTTTCTCTGTTCCGTTTTGGAGCAGATCATTCATCTCATCGACATTAAGCTGCGACTCTTTTATCATCTCTTCGATCTCAGCAAGTTCAGCCTTTTTAGATTCGTACTCTTTATAGAGCGTTCCTACCGAGGTCAAAAGATACAGACAAACTGCCACTACAAGAACACGCAGGACAATACTCTTATGACCGCCGTTTGTTGCCTTAGAACTCATCAGTGACACTTCCCTCTGTATTATTTGTTTCAGTATACACTAATTGCTCTTGCATTTTCAACCTTTTTTTCTTATTATTTTTAAGTTTTTTCAAAGTTTTTCGTATTTTGCGATAGGTTTTGAGCGATATAGTAGAAATAGCGGAAGAAATGCTTTTTATTATTGCCTTTATAAGTCGAATGAGGCAAACCAAATATTTTACAAAAATCTTATAAAACAGTTTTCTAATAACCCAAAAACCGATAGCCTCTCCTGCAAGAACATAGCCTCTTAATTCGCCGTTTGACCGAACCAGCAAAAAACAGAAGGTCACAAATCCCGCGAAGGCAAAAAACAGAAGGTCGTTTATCCAGAGTTTAACGCCTTTTATACTGTCGGCTATCCTAAAGGACTCCAAAACGATGAAAATGAGCGCAAAAAAGCCTCCTGTCAGAAGGCTTAAGAGGAAGGTTGTAATTTGATTGCCGAGGTCAATTTCCCACATAGATTATTTTCTCAATCGGCGGAAAAAACCGCCTTTTCCGCCGTCATCATCGCTATAAACCAAAGCAATTATATTACCGTCAATATCTATATCGCCACTCGATGTGCTGAAAGAGCCTATATGCATCTGTTCGCCTTTAACAGTAAGCGTACCCATAACCGTTTTGAGGACGACCGTTTCATCCTCAAAGACGACAACATCGGTAACACCCGACAGATTCATTTTCTTTCTCTGCTCAATTATAATATTGTGAATGCCTGCATTTACCTGTTCTGCCATAAAAACACCACCCGTAAATATTATTTCAACGGGCGGTATTTTATTACTCTATTATCCGATAAAGCAAGGCGGCATCATCCTTCTTGACGACCTCCTGTACCGATATTATCTCTGCCTTTACGGTTCTGGAACCGAAGGCTATTTCAAGAATATCCCCCACCTTTACATCATAGGAAGCCTTAACGGTTCTTCCGTTTACACTGACACGTCCCGCATCGCAGGCTTCGTTTGCGACAGTGCGGCGTTTTATTATTCTGGATACCTTTAAATACTTATCAAGTCTCATTCACAAATTCCTCAAGAGAAAACTAAAGCCGCCGTGTTCGGCGGCTTTATACCTTTTCAGACCAAATTATTTAACTGCGTCCTTAAGAGCCTTTCCTGCCTTAAAAGCGGGAACCTTAGCTGCTGCGATCTGAATCTTAGCGCCTGTAGCGGGGTTAACGCCCTCTCTTGCTGCGCGCTCCTTAACCTTGAAAGTTCCGAGATTTGCAAGAGCTACTTCATCGCCAGCCTTGAGAGCCTCAGTAACTACTGCTGCTACTGCTGCGAGAGCTGCGTCTGCATCCTTCTTAGAAATGTTTGCTTTTGCAGCAACAGCTGCTACGAGATCTGCTTTTTTCATAATAAATTTACCTCCAAAATTTTATTCAATGGCCCGTGCCATTTGGAATACATAATCAATAATTTAACACGCTTCGTTTATAGAAATATTCTTTTCGTCAGCCTTTATTTCCGCCTCTTCAAACTGAGCAATAAATTTCTCTGTTTGCAGGTTCAAGGTCTCCTCTGCATCTGCGTCGATAAGTCTGCCTACTCCCGCAAGGCTAAAAAGTAGCCTTCCGTAAAATTCGCGCGCAGACTGCTTGTCCCCGTTTTGCATAGCGCTTTCGAGCTGTTCTAAAAGATCTTCTGCCTTGCCGTTCAAAATCGGATTCCCAAGCTCAAGCCCCGCTTTAAAAGCACGTTTTTGTACCTTTGCACTTCGCATAAGGGCGGGGAATGCTTCGGGCACGCTTCTCAGTGTTTCTGTGGCGCTGGTTTGGTGCTTCTCTTGCATCTTAATGCTATCCCACAGGTCCAATACCTCGGAAGAATTATCGGCTTTGACTTCACCGAAAACGTGAGGATGACGAAGTACGAGCTTCTTTGCGATTCCATCAACGACGTCATTGTAATCAAAGGCACCCTCCTCTTCGGCAATGGTCGAATGGAAAACCACCTGTAAAAGAAGATCTCCCAACTCCTCGCAAAGGGAGGTGTTGTCGCTTTTATCGATAGCGTCAGCCACCTCGTACGCTTCCTCCAAAAGGTCCTTTCGGATACTTTTATGAGTTTGCTCGATATCCCAAGGGCAGCCTCCGGGCGCTCTGAGCGTTTTCATTATGTCAAGAAGCTCCTGCTCAGAATACTTACCGTCGCTTGGCACCACTTTTATTTTTACCATATTTTACTCCTAAAATCAACTGTTTTTTGTGAAAATACCCCATTTTAAAAGGCTTTTACTTGATTTTTTAATGTTTTCTCCCTTTACATTTAAATGAGATATATTTTTAATTCAAAAACGCTGCGCTTTCGACCATTACCGAAAGCAGAATACTCAGCACTTCATCACCGTCTATGTCAAGCGCTGCGGTATAACTGTCGTTAGCTTCATTTCCTGCATCGTCAGATATTTTTCTGAGGGTAACAAAGGGAACGCTTGCCAAAGAGCAGACATAAGCGACTGCCGCAGACTCCATATCGCAAGACATAGCGTTATATTCCTTTTTAAAGAAATTCCTTTTACCGGCGTCGCAGATAAAAGAATCTCCGCTGACAACAACTCCTTTTTTAATGAAAGGATATAGTGTCTGAAATTTTTCGATAAGTCTTGTGTCACCCTTATAAATATTATCCTGAAGAGGTTTTTCACAAAGCTTATATCCGAGTGGGGTGAGGTCAAAATCGTGCTCAATATACTCGGTTCCGACCATAAACTCATTTTTCGAGATGCCAGAAATTCCGCCGGAAAGTCCGAAGCTCAGCACCGCCTTGCAGCCCTCCGTCACAAGAAAAGTAGCTGCAGCGGCAGCATTTACCATGCCGACTCCACAAAGGACAGCGTGCATTTCTATACCCTCCGCGAGGTTGAAGACATGACCTTCTCTTGTGTAAAAATCAGCTCTTTTAGCACCCTCGGTCTGAGCTTTTTTTCTAAACATTATATATTCGCTCTCATCCGCTATGATAAGTCCTATTTTCATCTTACTTCCCTCTTAATTTACCTTTGCGCCGCACTTATTGCAGAATACCGAGTCCTTGTCTATACCCCCGCCGCAATTTGTACACTGCTTTTTATTCTGAGCTGTGACAATGTCCTTTTTAATTCTTTTTACCTGAGAAAGCTTTTCTGTAATGTCATCAATAACAGGCTTTACGCTCTCGGCATCAAAGCTACCGTTATCTTTAACAGCGTCATAACACAGTTTTCCGAGTATTTCGTAGCTTTTTGAAAGTTCAGATTCAAGCGATGTTTTCTCTATTTTCAATTTCGAAACATTTACGACTTCCTCTGTCTTTTTAACTACTACATCTAGGCCCTGTCTTGCTCTTTCTACTACATCGTTAAAATCCATTCTATTTCTCCGTTTCTATATTAATTTTGCTGTAAAACTCGTTAATTCCCTCTTTGCGCGACAGTATTTCTTCAAATCTGTCGATATACTCGTAAGGATATTTATAGTTATATATACGCTCTATATGTGTACTGTCAGGCTCTCTCAGCTTGGTAACTGCCGATGCTCCGCAGGCAAGTATTGAATGAGTCTCGTCCATAATATAGACATTATAAAGACCCTCATACCCCTTTTTAGCAAACCCTACATTTTCTAAATTCCCGACAGTTTTGCTCTGACGGTAAAGATAGTAGGGGAAAATATCAGCGTCTTTAAACCTTTTTCTCGCATAATCTACCATAGCCGCCGCCTGCTCACCTATCTCTTTTTCGGGCAGTCTGCCGTCTGTTGACAGTGTAGATGCCCTTTTCATAGAAAGCGAATGTACAGTAACACTTTCAGGATTCATAGAAATTATTCTTTCGACCGTATCTACAAAGCATTCGTAAGTATCGGTAGGAAGTCCTGCGATAAGGTCCATATTGATATTGTCAAATCCGAGTTCCCTTGCAAGCCAAAATGCCTGCTCGGTTTCTGCCGCAGTATGATTTCTGCCGATTTCACGAAGCACCGAGTCCGACATTGTCTGCGGATTTATGCTGATACGGGTAGCTCCGCCGTTTTTTATAGCGATAAGCTTTTCTCTTGTTATTGCATCCGGACGACCCGCTTCTACAGTATATTCTTCCACTTCTGACAGGTCAAAGTTTTCTTTTACGGTGTTCATCACCCGTTCCAATTGTTCTGCCGATAATGCAACGGGTGTTCCTCCGCCTATATATACCGTTTGCAAAAACAAACTCTGCTCTTTTACTATCTTTCCGGTTTCGGTAATTTCTCTGCAAAGCAGCTCTACATATTTTCCGATAAGTCCCTTTGCCTTATCCACCGAGTGCGAAACGAAAGAGCAATACGTGCACCTTGACGGACAAAAGGGTATGGAAATATAAAGGCTGAATGAGTCCGGACGGCTTCGGCTTATTATATCGTATTCAGGAGCCATAGTTTCGGCGCAAAGACCGATTTTGGAATCATTGACAAAAAGGACATCTTTAAAATATTCCTTTGTCTTTTGCTCACCGTCGGCATCACAAAGCTTATGGTAAAGCTTGACAGGACGGACACCCGTAAGTATTCCCCAAGGAGGTCTATATTTTGTTAGGCTGCAAAAGCACTCAAAAAGACAGGTTGCAAGGGCAAGCTCCTGTTCTTTCGGAGTATTTTTGCACCGTGTTTCTTTAATAAAGCTTCCGTCTTTTGTAAAAAGCTCTACCGATGCTATCATCCCGTCCATTGACAGACGGCAAACGGCATAAATTTCATCTGCTTTAATTTCATCTATAACGGCTATCTTTTCAAAAGGCAGAAATATTCTGCACAGTTTTTCAAGCTCATAATTAAAGCGGTGGCCAATGTTACATAAGTTCATTTTAAGGTAACGAGAGTCGAACCTGTTACAGTTTCGCTCGTCGTCTTTTCCAACCTTTCTTGTGTTTACTTAACTGTTCCTCGGTTTATTCCATATGTCGGTATCTACGCTGATGGTAACGGGACCGTCATTTATAAGCTCGACAGACATATCTGCGCCGAACACACCCTCCTCGACCTTTGTAACCCCGCATTTTTTAAGACAGTCACAAAAATACAAGTAGAGCTCACGTGCTCTTTCAGGCGGCATAGCAGGGTCAAAGGAAGGTCTTGTGCCACGTCTTACATCGGCGCAAAGAGTAAAATTCGAAATAACCAGCGCCTCTCCGCCTATATTCAGTAGAGAAAGGTTCATCTTGTCATTCTCATCTGTAAAAATGCGCATATTTGAAAGCTTCTCGGCAAGCATATCAGCATTTTCCTCTGTGTCCTTTTTAGTTACTCCAAGCAGGATAAGAAGCCCTTGTCCGATACTGCCTACGATTTTCCCGTTAACAGAAACCGATGCTCTTTTAGCTCGCTGAACTACTGTTTTCATCTGTTTGTCCTCTCCACACTATAGACTCCGTTAAGCTTTTTAAGTTTAGCAATAATACTACCCAGATGTTCAACACTTGCAGCCGATACGGTTACCATTATAGCACAGTTTCCGCCCTTAACAGCTCTCGCATTGACCGCGTGAAGTCCGACGCGCATATTGAAAAGCACATTAGTTATATCGGCAAGAAGTCCGTCGCGGTCAAGGCCCGTAATCTGTATAGTAGATGTGAAGGAGGTAGACTTTCCGTCATCTGCCCAATAGGCACCTATCCAACGTCCAGCTTCAGCCGCAGAATTCGGATCGCGTGGAACATTTACACAATCTCTTTTGTGGACCGAAACACCGTGTCCTCTCGTTATAAAGCCTATAATATCGTCACCGGGTAGCGGTGCACAGCACTTGGATAGCTTGATGAGACAGTTATCTATACCCTCGATAATAACCCCATCGTGGGAATGGTGGGTATGCTTTTGGATATATTCCTCAAGCTTTGTTTCTTTTGATGCCTTTACCAATTTGACATAGTCATCCTTGATACGGGGCATTATCTTCTCGAGGCTTACTCCGCCGTAGCCTATTGCCGCATATAGCTCATCAATATTTGCAAGGCGCTGTCTTTTCGCAATATCCAAAAGGAAACTTTGCATCTCGTTCTCAGGCAGAACAATAGAATTCCTTCTAAACTCTGCTTCAATAGAGCTTTTACCTGTCTGGATATTTTCCTCACGACGCTCTTTCTTAAACCAAGAGCGTATCTTGGCTTTAGCACCGTTTGTAACCGCAATTTTCAGCCAGTCTCTCGACGGACCATGCCCTGCCGCATTTGTGGTGAGTATCTCAATTATCTCACCTGTCTTTACCTCGTGATTTATCTGAACTATTTTTCCGTCAACCTTAGCGCCAACCATCCTTATGCCGACTGCCGAGTGTATTGCAAAGGCGAAGTCGATAACCGTAGCTCCGGCGGGCAGATTAATAACATCGCCCTTAGGCGTAACAGCGTAAACGTCTTGCGCAAGGTCAACCTTGATAGCCCGAATAAGCTCAGACGCATCATCAGAACCGTTTTCAAGCACCTGTCTTATCCATTCAAGATTTGCATCTGCATTCTTATCGTTAGAGGTTATTCCTTCTTTATATTTCCAATGCGCCGCAATACCGAATTCAGCTGTGTGGTGCATTTCAAAGGTGCGTATCTGTATCTCAAAGGGTATAGCATCTCTGCCGATAACAGTAGTATGAAGCGACTGATACATATTCGGTTTAGGAGTCGAGATATAGTCCTTAAAGCGGCCGGGTATAGGTCGGAACATATCATGCATTATACCGAGCACATTGTAACAGTCGGTGACCGATTCTGTAATGACTCGAATAGCATAAACATCGTATATCTCTTCGAAGTTTCTTCCCTGCATAAACATTTTTCTGTATATTCCGGGGATAGATTTTACCCGTGATTGAAGCACAAGCTCAACGTGCGGCATCTCTTCGCGAAGTCTTTGCTCTATTCGGTCACGAAGGGTATTGAAGGTAGCCTCTCTGAAATTGCTTCTCTCCGACAAAAGAGACTCTATTTCCTTGTACGCAATAGGATCAAGATGGCGGATTGCAAGATCTTCCAATTCCTCCTTTATAGCGTGGATACCGAGACGGTGAGCGATGGGCGCGAAAACCTCTATAGTTTCAAGCGCCTTATCTCTCTGCTTCTGCTCAGGCAGATAATCCAGTGTTCTCATATTGTGAAGCCTGTCGGCAAGCTTTATAATAATGACCCTTATATCTTTACCCATCGCAATAAGCATTTTGCGAAGCGATTCAGCCTGCTGTTGCTCGCGGGTAGTATACTGGATACGTCCGATTTTTGTTACGCCGTCTACAAGCAATGCGACATCTTCGCCGAACCGTTGCTTTATCTGCTCGACAGTGGTATCTGTATCCTCTACAACATCGTGAAGAAGGGATGCGGCGATAGACTCCGAATCCATACCGAGTCCGATGACTATTTTTGCAACATTGTAAGGATGAATATAAAACTCTTCGCTGGATTTTCTGAGTTGTCCCTTGTGCGCCGTAACACAGGTCTCAAACGCCTTGCGTATAAGTGAAACGTTATAGTGTTCACCTTGCTCTTTTAAAAGCGACAAAAAAGCTTCAAACTCGTTTTCGTAGCTTTTCTCAAGTTCCAAATCCGCTACCCCCTCTCTGTTAATTTCTGCAAAATTTTTGCATCTGCAAGATTTACTTTTGTATTGCGGTCAACAACCTTTACGGTTGCAACGCCCTCCCTCTCATAAAGGGAACATATTTTAAGCTCACACAGTGCCTCGGCGGCTATAAGAGTCTTTGCGGGGCCTATATTTGCAAGCATAAGATTTACAAGTCGATCAAGGCTCATCTCACGTCCAAGCAGTTCTTTATACACGAGGCCTACCTCTTCTCTTGTAGGCGTAATCTCGGTATAATCTCCGCTAAGTCCCGACTTAAAGCACTCATATTCATCTGCCGCAATAAGCGTATCTTCATAATTTATATTGCCGAGTCTTATTTCTCTTATATTCACGGTAAGTGAAACCGAGCCATTATACTCATTTGTGTCCACAGTTACGGCAATATCAACGCTGTCGCCTATCTCATAAGGAAAGCTTTGAGGTGTTACACCGAAAAGCATCGCGGTAAAGCTGACTTCTTCTCGCGAAAATGTCAATCTAAGATGCTTGCCTGATGCTACAGGTGTTATCTTTTGAAGCTTTACACCGAATATACCGAAAAGCGGCGCTGGGTTTCCGACTCCAAAAGGCTCCAACGCTTTAATTTCCTCAACAAGCTCTACCGATAATGCATTTGGATTAAGCTTACAGTCGAGTCTTACCTCGGGATAAACTCGGTCAAGATCGCCAGCATATTCGTTTATTGCGCGTCTAAAATCGTTTATATAAGAAGCGGATAGTGTCACACCAGCCGCCATTTCGTGACCTCCAAACTTTGAAAGCAGATAAGAGCAAGCCGAAATAGCGTCGTATATAGAAAAACCAAAAACGCTTCTCGCCGAGCCGTTGGTTACGCCATCGGTAACCGAAAGCACTATAACAGGTCTGCCGTATTTTTCACATAAACGGGCGGCAACGATACCAATTACTCCGCCGTGCCAATTTTCACCCTCTACTACTATAACTCTATTATGCTTATATCCTTTTTTTTCAACAGTTTTTACAGCTTCTGTGAATATCTTTTTTTCTAACGACTGTCTTTTAATATTCTCCGAACAAAGCAGCTCTGCTAAACCCTTTGCCGTATCATCGTCATCAGTAATAAGAAGCTCAACCGCACGGGCGGCATCTCCCATTCTTCCCGCTGCATTAAGACGCGGAGACAGCGAATAAGCTATTTTTGATGCGGTAAGACCGTATGCCTCAATGTCTGAGGCTTTAAGTAATGCCGATATACCGGTTCTTCTGCCATCGGCAATAATCTCAATTCCTGCTTTAACGGCGGCGCGGTTTTCGTTTATAAGTGGCATAACATCGGCAACCGTACCGATAGCGACAAGGTCGCCGAACTCGTACAGCATCTCCTCAGGGCTTTTCCCTTCAAGCGCAGAAACTACTTTAAATGCGACCATTACGCCGCAAATTTCCTTAAACTCCGAAAAATCGTCCCGTCTGTGAGGGTCTACAACCGCCTCGGCGACCGGCAGCTCTTCGCTCGGTAAATGATGGTCTGTCACTACCACCCTCATGCCGAGACTTCTCGCATACTCTATTTCACGTATAGCCGCAATACCGTTGTCTACTGTGATTATAAGCTGGACATTTTGCGCGTGCAGTTTATCGACTGCCGACATACTGATTCCATAGCCGTCTCTTTCGCGGTCGGGTATTGCATAAATGACTCTGGCACCACGCGACTTTAAGTAACTGTACATAAGGGCGGTTGCTGTAACACCGTCTACATCATAGTCTCCGTAAACCGCAATTAGCGCCTCGGAATAGATAGCTTCGGTTATTACATTGACTGCCCTTTCCATATCACGAAGCTCGTAAGGGTCCGCCATAGTAATGTCGGGAGAAACAAGTTCTGAAAGTTCAAAAGGGTCTTTATACCCTCTGCCTGCCGCTATAAGCGCAACAAAAGGGTCAATGTCACACTCCTCACCGAGCCAAGACGCGAGCTCTTTGTCAAGCTGATTGACCGTCCAATGCTTAAACTTCATTTTTCTCCCTCCAATCCAATGCATAATAATCCTACTATAATAGGGTATTATACCAAAAAACAAACCCTTTTTCAATAATAATATAAAGAAAAAGTCGGAAGCGTTAGCTCCCGACTCTGATATTATGTATTACTTTTTTAATTCCAGAACAGCCTTCACCTTTGCGACTATATCTTTTGCGCGAAGTCCGTATTTTTCTAGGACTTCGACAGCAGGTCCGGAAGAACCGAAAGTATCCTGAACACCAACCTTTAAAACGGGTACGGGGCAGCTTTCAGCAAGGGTATCGCAGACTGCACTTCCGAGTCCGCCGATAACGCTGTGCTCTTCAGCTGTAACAATAGCACCGGTCTCCTTTGCAGCCTTGATGACTATCTCTTCATCAAGAGGCTTGATAGTAGCCATATTGATAACTCTGGCACTGATTCCCTCTGCCCCCAGAGTTTCTGCAGCCTCTAGAGCCTCGGCAACCATAAGTCCGGTTGCGATAATGGTAACATCCTTACCTTCCTTTAGCTCTACTCCCTTTCCGATTTCGAACTTGTAGCCCTCACCATTCACCATAGGAAGAGCAAGACGACCAAATCTCATATAAACAGGTCCGTTGTGGTCGAGCGCAGCACGTACAGCAGCTCTTGCTTCTATGTCATCTGCGGGGTTGATGATGGTCATGCCGGGGATGGTTCTCATAAGGGCTATATCCTCACAGCACTGGTGGGTA
>JAZQER010000053.1:0-13675 GCA_045539095.1 Acutalibacteraceae bacterium
TCTCCTTTCGTAGTTCTCTAAGACTTGAACAACCTTATTGTACTACTTGGGGGAATTTTTTTGTATAACTTTCGACGCGCACCCGCATAGCGGGTGGTTGTTTGTTTCGGACGTTCCGTCCTCAACTGGCTAAAGCCATAAAGACGAAAAACCACGGTAATGCATACCGTGGTTTTACATATAAAATCATATGAATTTAAATATGGGAGCATCGCTTGTGTGCGGCTTTATGCTTTTGTGAGCTACTGTATATTATGATTCTTCGGTAAGCTTCTCGGCTGCAGCCTCGCGTTTTTCAACATCTTCTTTTACAAGTCTGTAGATAGCGGCGGTAAGCGGAACACCAAGTAGCATACCGAAAACTCCCATAATACCGCCGAAAACTGTTATTGCCGCAAGCACCCAAATTCCGGGTAGTCCCACAGAAGATCCAACCACTCTGGGATAGATAAGATTTCCCTCAAGCTGCTGAAGAATAAGTAGGAATATAAGGAATATGAGAGCCTTAGTAGGTGAAACGGTTAGTATCATTAAGGCTCCGATACCCGCGCCTATATATGCACCGGCTATGGGAACAAGTGCGGTAAAGGCAACAAGCGGACCTATCATAGTAGCGTAGGGTAGGCGGAATAGCAGCATACCAACGGTACATAAAACGCCGAGTATTACGGCTTCGATGCACTGACCGACGATGAATTTACGGAAAGACTGGTTTACAACGCTGACCGCGTAACTGATTTTTTCGCGCCAAAAAAGCGGCACATAGTTTTTCATAAGACGTCTTATCTGTACTGTAAGCTTATCCTTACTAATAAGCAGATATAGCGCAAACATAATGCTGAATATGCCATTCAAAACGGCTGAGAATACAGAGGATACGGTGCTTATGACAATGTCCATCACGCTCCCAATACCGCTGGTAAATACATCAAAGAACTGATTTATCACAGCCGACCAGTTTATGGATTTGAGAGAGCCTAACATCTCCTCCGAGAGAAGACCGCTGTTTGAAAGATTATTTATAAGGGTTCCGATAAGCGCGGGTAGTTCCTTTATAAGAAGTGAAATTGCCGATACGAGCTGAGGTACCACAAGACCTACAACAAGTGCTATAATTGCAAGCAATGTAATTATTGAAAAGGTAATGCAAATAGGGCGGCGTGTGCGCACTACGGCAGGAGATTTTGATTTTGGAAAGAAATGTCTTTCGTAAAAGGCGAGCATTATATTAATAATGTATGCGATAATAGCACCTGCAATAAGAGGCACAGTAGCGGCTAAAAGTGCCCCCAAAAAGCTTGATACTCCTGACCAATAATAGATGCACAGATAAAGCAGAAATATGCTTATACCTATTTTAAAAAAGGTTTTCCATTCAATTTTCATAAATTTCTCCTTTGTGGGGAATAAAAAGCCATCTGCTGATGGCTTTTTATTAATCATCATCTTCATTTTCGTCGTCATCGATCTCGTGCACAACCGCAGAAAGCTTGGTGATACGTCGCTCCTCTATAGATTTGATAGTGACGGTTATGTTTTTAAAATCAAAGGAAGCATCCTCTTCGGGGAAGCCTTCAAGCATCTCGATTGCCCATCCTCCGACGGTGGTATACTCACTTTCGAAATCGCCAGCATCAACATCGATAGCGTCAAAGAAATCAAAGATATTCATATCGCCCTCAACGGTGTATACGTCGTCTTCTATCTCTAAAATATCGTGCTCGGCTTCCTCGTCCTCGTCCCAAATATCGCCCACTAGCTCCTCTAGAATATCCTCCATCGAAACGATTCCTGCCGTTCCGCCAAACTCGTCAAGAACGACCATAATATGTGTTCGTTCCTCTCTGAGTATATCAAGCGCGTCGGGCAGCTTAACCGTCATGTGGATGAAATAAGGCTCAACCAACATACTGCGAAGGTCGATATCTGTCTTCGCGGTGTCAATCATTTTTTTGTAGAGCTTCTGAACTACAAGTATACCGATTATATTATCAATGCTGTTTTCATATACCGGAATTCTCGAAAAATTATTTTCGGCAGCAGCCACAAGCACGGCATCTATACCGTCCTCAATATCAACTGCTATCATATCAACCCTCGGCACCATTATTTCCTTGACAGAGGTTTCATTAAAGTCAATAGCCGACTGTAAAAGTTCACTTCTGTCTTCACCCATACCACCCTCTTCTTCGCTTGTTTCGATTATGGAAGCAAGCTCATCGGTAGTGACAGCAGGCGTCTCCGCCTTTTTGAATGGTAGGGTAAACAGTTTGATAATCTGATTTGCAATCCACGCAACAGGGGAGAAGATTATTACGATCGCGTAAAGAGGTATCGAGAAAAGATAGGCAATTCCTTCGCCTCTGGAAGAAGCTATAGATTTAGGACCAAGCTCACCGAAGATAAGGAGTACTACGGTCACAACAAGGGTGGTGATCGTAGCGGCAACATTCTCAGACACGACCCCTGTAAATAGTTTTATCACAAGTGAGGTCGCAATAACTGTAAGAATATTGTTTGCAATATTATTTGCAACAAGAATTGTGGTTATTGCAAAGTTGTAGTTATCCTTAATTTTATAAGCCAGACGGTGAAAGAGTCGTCCGTTTTCAGCCTTTTTTTCAAGTCGTGACTCATTAGCCATATTGTAGGCTATCTCGGAAGCTGAAAAGAAAGCAGCAAAAAGCAGACAAACTAACAGCATAATTATCTGTACGGTCATCAGTCGTCATCCTCCTCGTTATCAACCTCGGAGAACTCAGGCTCGTTCACGGTAAATATCAGTGAAATAAGCCGCCCTCTAAAAACCTTATCGACCTTAATATCAAGTCTTCGGTAAGAAAACTCTGCACCCTCGGTGGGAACGCGGCGTAACATTCTGCCTACCCACTTTCGGAGGGTGTAATGTCCACATTCGTCACGGTCATAATCGTCATAATCCATCATTTCAAAAGCGGAAACGACCGACAGATCCGCACTGACCTCAAAGGTGCTATCGTCTATCTTTCTAAATTTTTCCTCAATCTTGTCATTCTCGTCCCATATCTCGCCGACAAGCTCTTCAAGCATATCTTCGAGGGTAACCACACCTAAAATGCGGTTTGAACGGGAACGGACCACGGCAAGCGGTTTTTTCATCTTCTTCATAGAAGAAAGGAGCGCTTCAATCTTGGTTTCGGGAGAGACAAAATATGGCTCGTTCATAAGCTCCCATATATCAGGCTCTCGCCCCGAAACATATTCCTCCAAATATTCGCGGATTCTCAGTATACCGACAATGTTGTCAATATCGCCTTTGCAGACGGGAAGTCTCGAATATGCGGAATCTTTTATAGTTTCAAGTATCTCTTCGCGGTACATCTCAACATTAAGATAAACCATATCGCGACGATCGGTAAGAATATCGCTTACTGTAACGTCACCAAACTCAAAAGCAGAATATAAAAGTCTGCTTTCGTCCGAATCGAGCGAACCTTCCTCTTCCATATCCTCGATTATATCCATAACGTCATCCTCTGTGACAGATGGCTCTTCCTTTTTGGCAAAGAGTCTGGTCAGCAGTCTGGAAATCCCCGTAAATGCTGCTGACAGGGGAGTGAGCAAGAAAGATATAACGCTGAGTGACGGTGCGACACCGAGGGTGTATTTCTCACCGAACTGCTTAGCCATAGCTTTTGGAAGTATTTCTCCGAACAGAATGACTATAACGGTAATAACGACCGTCATAAGAGCCTCGCTGATTCCAAGGTCTATAGCAAGTACGGTAGAGAAAGAAGCCATAGCGATATTTACTATGTTGTTTCCTACGAGAATAGTTGTGAATGTCTTTTCAAAGTTGTTAATGAGGCGGTTTGCGATCTTGGCATTCTTTTCGCCGTTATCCGCCATAGCCTTAATTCTTACACGGCTGATAGCCGTGATGGCGGTTTCCGAAGATGAAAAATAGGCACTGAAAAGCAGTAATACCAAAATAAACAGTATCAGCCCCGAATGGTCTAAAACAAGTTCAAAAAAGTTTGTGTTCTGTATGTTTAAAAGATTACAGAACCATAATCGGCCTTCAGATGTCATACTACCGGCACACCCGTCGTCCATGAAAAAACCAACTCCTTGATAATTGAAATTCTTATATAGACATAACTACCTATTATGTCCATATTCAGCGTAATTATAGCAGAATCGGTGTCTTTAGTCAAGGGGAATAGCTAATTTTGCCAAATGCCTTTGGATAGATTTGGTTTACATAAACTCTGAAAAAGTATGTGTATTATGTTGACAAGAAGTTACAAGATTGTTATAATTAAAATGCAATGTTTTTTATGAAAGGTGGTCGGCATAATGAACTGCAAAAAGATGCTTTCTTTGGTAATGTGCTTTGTTATGTTGACTCTCTGTCTATATACAGGCTCTTCCGCCTTTGCAGAAGAAAAGACCTATTCAGGAACGGTGGATATAGAATCAGGTTCTTTACGGATAAGAAAAGAGCCAAACCAAAAATCAAGCGAGCTGGGACGTCTGTACCGAAATGATAAGGTTGTTATCCACGGAGATAAAGTTCCGGGTATAAACGGCGATGAATTGGAATGGTATAAGATAGAATATTCGGCTGCAAGCGGAGGCTTCGCTTATGTTGCTGCCAAGTACATAACAAAAGTTACTGAAATAATCCCTCCTGCAGAGTATGTTCCTGACGCCACCTTTGAGGAAAATCTCGAAAAGCAGGGCTTCCCCGAAAGCTATAAGGTGCTTCTCCGTCAGCTTCACGCCTCTCATCCAAAGTGGATATTTTTAGCGGACCATATAAATCTAACTTGGAGTGAAGTCCTCGCCGCCGAGAGCGCGGTCGGAAAGAGCCTTGTATCAAACAACAGACCTAATTCCTACAAGTCTATGGAGTACGGAGCGTATAACTGGGATAAAAACACGTATGTCGGTTTTGACGGAGAGAGCTGGGTCACCGCTCACAGAGATATAGTGGCTTATTACTTGGAGCCCAGAAATTTCCTTAACGAGCAGGGAATTTATCAGTTTTTGGACCAGTCCTATAACGAAGCCCTTCAGAACAAAGACGGAGTTAATAAGATAATAGAAAACTCGTTTATGTCGGGAGACTTCCCTGAAGACACATATGCTACATATGCTGATCTGCTTATGGATGCTGGTAAAAAATCCAAGGTAAGCCCCTATGTTCTTGCTGCTATGATAATTCAGGAGCAGGGCAGAGGCGGCACCAGCGGACTTATTTCAGGTGCCTATAACGAAGAGCTTAAAGGTTATTATAATCACTTCAATATCGGCGCCTATTCGACCACCAGTCTTACAGCCGTACAAAGAGGCTTGATGTACGCAAGAGGCGATTACGCGTCGGCTGCAAACAAAACCAAATATCAGCTTCCTTGGACAAGCCGTGCTAAGTCTATTATAGGCGGATCAATATGGTTTGGAAGCGGATATATCGAGGTTGGTCAGGACACCCTCTATTACAAAAAATGGGATATGATTGGTCCAAACTACTATAATCACCAGTATATGACCAATGTCCAGGCGGCATACACTGAGTCATTGCTTATGAAAGAGGCTTATGCAGATATTGCCGATACTACAGAACTGACCTTCAGCATACCGGTATTCAAGAGTATGCCCACCGAGAATAAGACAGTGCTTCCCACTTCAAACGGGGCAAACAATTATTATCTTACCAATATTTCGGTAGAGGGACAGTCTATAACACCCTCATTCGGAATGTATACCAACAGCTACGAAATGGTCGTAGATTATAATATTGCTAAGATAAAAGTATCCGCAACCCCCGTATCTGGCGCTACAGTCAGCGGAACGGGTGAACACGAGCTTAAAGTCGGTGAGAACACCATAACTCTGACAGTTAAAGCTGCCTCGGGCAAGACCGCCGATTATACAATATCGGTAGTACGGCTTGAGGGCGATGGAGAGGTCGTCATTCCCGACCCCGAGGTAACTACAAAATATACTGTCGGTACCTATATAACGGGAATTTCGCCCGAAACTACAGTAGAAGCCTTTAAAAAGGCTTTCACGGTCAAAAACGGCACCTTAAAGATTTTTAATTCTGCCGGTAAAGAAAAGTCAAGCGGAAATATAGCGACAGGCGATAAGATAACTGTTTACAAGTCCGATAATACAGAGTTCTTGGTTAAAACAGTTGTAATTTACGGAGATGTAAGCGGAGACGGAAGCATTAACATTATTGACCTTGCGCTTATACAAAAGCATATTTTAAAAATATCTACAACGAGCGGAATAAACGCTGTAGGAGCAGATGCAAATAAAGATAATTCTATTAATATCATAGACCTTGCACTTGTGCAAAAGCACATTTTAAAGATTGCTTCAATAAATCAATAGGGGGATTAATTAAATGAAAAAAACAATAAAAAAATACATAGCAGTTCTTGCTGTAATATGTATCGTTATTTCTGCTTTTTCAATCAGCGCTTTTGCGGCAGGAACAAGCATTGCTTTTTCTAAAAACAGTTTGAATGTCGGCGATACACTGACTGTCACGGTCAGATTCAGCGCTTCTTCAGATATGTTCGCGGTACAGGCACAGTTAAAATACGACACATCGGTGTTGCAATTTGTGTCGGCTAAAAACGGATCAGGCTCCGGAGGAATTGTTACAATTGCAGGATCAGCCAATGGCAAGACCGCGGCGGAAGAAATAGTTTTCAAAGCTATAGGAGCAGGGAAGACTACTCTTTCGGTTTCGGAAGCAGGATATTCTGACGGTGGTCCAATAGAGGGCATAACAGGATGTTCAGCATCGGTTACTGTTACTGATAAATCAACTTCAAAATCTTCTGATGCAAACCTTAAATATATCACCCCCTCTGCGGGCTCGCTGACACCAAAGTTTTCAGCCGGTGTTACAACCTACAGCATTACAATTCCTAATAACGTTACCACGCTGACTGTAGGAGCAGGTACTTCGCATTCTGGCGCTAAGTGGGATGTTGAAGGCTCTAAGGATATGAAGGTCGGAAGCAATAAGCGTGTTATCGTTGTTACTGCTGAGGACGGAACGGTTAAGAGATACACTCTCAACATTACACGTCTTGCCGCTGACGGTACTACACCCGAACCCGAAGTTCCCGATACCGAAAACCCCACCGACGACAGAACATCTGTCACTGCAGACGGACAGGACAAGTATATTGCAAACGAGTTTGATACTGAAAATCTTTTCCCAGGATATGCAGTAGATATCTACAACTATAATGATAAAGAATTTCCTTGTATTAAGAAGGATGAATCTGTACTCGTTTATCTGACTGATACCGACGGTGCAAACGGTGCTTTTTACAGACCTCTCGAGGATGGTACATTCACCGTATTTACCTATATGATCAGCGAATCTAAGTTGTACGAGTTTCTTACTCCCGACGAGATTCCTGAAGGCTATTCTGAGATAACTATGGATATTGCAGGCTGCAAGGTCACCGCTTATCAGAGTATTGACCCGACTCTTGCGGAATTTGCCCTCGTTTATGCAAAAGGACCCGATGGAAACATAGGTTTTTATATGTATGATACCGTAGAGCATACACTGCAGAGAACGGTGAGTTTGACTATAGGCGCAGTTGCCGAGCCCGAGCCCGACAATGAAGGCACTATATGGGAAAATATAATGTCTATGGAGACCTCCACCAAAGTAATTGCGATAGTTATTATCGGAGTTATACTCCTGTTGATAGTTGCGATTATTGTCCTTATCGTGAAGATTGCAAGACCTTCACAATATGAAGATGAGTATGATGAGGAAGATACAATTAAGGGCGAAGAGGATACAAACGATTTTGAATTTATATCTATAAGTGACCGTGACGAGACAGAATCTGAAGAATAACAAAAAGTAGGGGACGATAACATCGTCCCCTACTGAATTTTCACAACCTACCGTTTGTCCGCATAAAATATTGTAGGAAAAATAATGAAACGATGTTTAAAAAGTTGACATAAGGGTAAAAATATAATCACAAAAACTTACAGGGTGTGAAAATAAATGACAATCAAGCGAGGAGAAATCTATTACGCTGACCTAAGCCCCGTTGTGGGCTCAGAGCAGGGCGGAATCCGTCCAGTACTCATAATCCAGAATGATATCGGAAACCGCTACAGCCCGACTGTTATTGCCGCGGCAATAACAAGTCAGCGCGATAAAACCAAGCTTCCGACCCACATTCAGGTAAATGCCGACGGCTGCGGTCTTGCAAAAGACTCTATTGTGCTGCTTGAGCAGGTAAGAACAATAGATAAACAAAGGCTCAAAGAAAAAATGGGTTGCCTTGATAACAATTCTATGGATAGGGTAAATCAAGCGCTGTCGGTCAGTTTTGGACTCGGCGGAGTATCAGCAACACAGCAGGGTATTGCTACATAAGCAATACCCTGTTTTTTAGTTCAAAATTGCAACACCTATATTAAGATAGGTCGCAAACAGAAGCCAGATAAGATAGGGAATCATCAGCCAATAGGAAAGGCGGTTAATGTTTTTGAATTTTATTGTGGTTATTATAACGAGAATATCAAGTAGGATTATGACCGCGACGGAAAGCCAGTAGGCTTCAAAACGGAAGAAGATAATACTCCAAAGGAAATTGACAATAAGCTGTGCTACATAAAGCTTCAGCGCCTCGGTTCGTTCTTCCTTGGTTCCGCGTACCGAATCCCATACAAAATAAGCGGCGGCTCCCATCATAGCATAAAGTATTGTCCACACAATGGGAAAGAGTATCGCAGGCGGTGAGAGAGGAGGCTGATTGAAAGTCTCATAAGAGCCCGAAATATTACCCGAAAGAAGCGCAGAGAGTACCCCCGTAAGCTCAGCTATAGCGATGCTTATCACAAGCGCCCATACATTTATCTTTTTCATAAATATTCTCCTTTTCAAAGACTGTTAATATACTATGAAATTTTACGTTTTATTATACTTTAATGATTGATTAATCGGCCTATTTATAGTAAAATGTATAATGAATTAATATCATAGAGGATAAAGCAAATGACACCTAATGAATTTAAAGTTCTGCGCAATGCAGTTATAGAAAAAGAATTTTCACGAATGAACGAGATGCAGTTTAAGGCGGTCACAGCGGCTTCTGGGCCTGTGCTTGTGCTTGCAGGTGCGGGAAGCGGAAAGACAACCGTTTTAGTTAACCGAATCGCGTATCTTATCAAATACGGAGAAGCTTATGATTCGTATTTTGTGCCCGAGTTCGATGATTTTGATGTCTTAATGGCAGAAAACTTCCTTAAAAACGGTGGAGAAATGCCCCAGTGCCGTTCCTTTTCCTACAAAGCGGCAAAGCCGTGGGAAATACTCGCCATTACCTTTACAAACAAGGCTGCGAATGAACTTAAAGAACGTATTGCCGCAAAGCTCTCAGATGAACAGAGCGGAGTTTGGGCAGGCACCTTCCACTCGGTCTGCGGTAAGATGCTAAGACGGTTTGCAGACCGTATAGGTTATTCTTCCAACTTTACTATATACGATACCGATGATCAAAAACGCCTCTTAAAGGAGATAATCAGGGAGAATAATCTTGATGATAAGATATTTCAGCCTAAATCGGTGCTGAGTGCTATTTCTGCTCAGAAAGACAAGCTCATAAGCCCTAAGGATTATGCGGCAACGGTCGGCGACGATTACCGTATGAAGACCATTGCAAAAATATACGGAATTTATGAAAACCGACTTGCCACTGCCGATGCAATGGATTTTGACGGAATGATATCAAATACCGTAAGACTGCTTGAGGAAAATGAGGACGTTTTGCAGTATTACAGCGAAAAGTTTCGTTACATAATGGTCGATGAGTATCAGGATACCAACCACGCTCAGTATGTGCTTTGTAAGCTGCTCGCAAGCCACCACAAAAACATCTGCGTTGTCGGTGATGACGATCAGAGTATCTACCGTTTCAGGGGTGCTACGATCGAGAATATTTTGAGCTTCGAGCGACAGTACAAAAATGCAAATGTAATAAAGCTTGAACAGAATTACCGCTCGGTCGGCAATATTCTCGATGCTGCGAACGCTGTTATAGCAAACAACCAAGGCAGAACAGGCAAGAATCTCTGGACTGATGCGGGTGCGGGTGAAAAAATAAATATTTACACAGCACCCGATGAGCAGGCGGAGGCGCGCTATATCGCTGATACCATTCTTGAAAATGTAAGAAACGGAGCAAAGTTTTCCGACCACGCTATTCTTTACCGTATGAATGCGCAGTCCAACTCAGTGGAAAATGTCTTTGCGCGAAGCGGTATCAGCTACCGTATCATCGGCGGACACCGTTTCTTTGACCGTAAAGAAATACGCGACGTTATGGCATATATGCAGCTTATCAATAATAACTGTGACGATATAAGACTTCGCCGCATTATTAATGAGCCTAAGCGTGGAATAGGTGATACAACCGTCAATAATGCCGCCGCTATTGCCTCTTCACTCGGCGTATCGATATTTGAAGTGCTTCACAATGCCGAGCATTATCCTATGCTCTCACGCGCCGTAAAAAAACTCGGTGAATTCTGCACTATGATAGACGAACTGACCGAAGCGGCAGAGACTATTTCTATTCATGAGATATTTGAGCTGATGCTCCAGAAGACGGGCTATGTCGATTCTCTTATGGCAGAGGGCCCCGAGGGACAGGAAAGGGTCGAGAACG
Organism: Acutalibacteraceae bacterium; assembly: GCA_045539095.1. Taxonomy (GTDB): domain Bacteria; phylum Bacillota; class Clostridia; order Oscillospirales; family Acutalibacteraceae; genus SFWF01. The sequence continues at coordinate 10,713 of JAZQER010000053.1, forward strand.
TGCGCGAGCTGAGCTCGAGTATTATGCAGTACGAGAACGAAAACGAGGACGCCACCCTGTCAGGCTACCTCGAAGAGGTAGCGCTCATCAGCGATATCGACTCTTATGAAGAGGGCGCCGACACGGTAGTTATGATGACCGTTCACTCTGCTAAGGGACTTGAATTTGAGAGAGTTTTCCTGGTCGGAATGGAAGAGGGGCTTTTTCCCTCTAATCAGGCTATATACGGTGGACCTATCGAGCTTGAGGAGGAGCGCCGTCTTGCATATGTTGCCATAACCCGTGCTAAGAAAAGACTTCATATTACCCATTCGGATATGAGAATGCTATACGGTAGCACCTCGCGCAACCCCGTGTCACGTTTTGTAAACGAAATTCCCGAGCATCTTTGCGATATAAAATTGGGCAGAAGCTATTTTGTCGGCTCTAGCGCAAAAACAATCCCTCAGAGCAGAACCTCTGACTACGATTATTCAAAGATATTTAAATCGCCCGTTGCAGCAAAACCACAGGGCAGCACAGTTTCATATACCGTAGGCATGACGGTCGAGCATAAGACCTTTGGTCAGGGAATGATAACCAAGGTGACACCTATGGGCAACGACGCAATGCTTGAAATAGCCTTTGAATCGGTCGGCACCAAAAAGATAATGGCAGGCTTTGCAAAGCTTAAAATTCTTTAATAGGAGATAAAGCATGAATCCTTATCAGATACCAAACAGCGCAATTGTAAAGGCAACGGCGAGAACTGCATTAAAGGGAAGATGGGTCGAGGCGATAACAGTATCGTCGCTCGGTCTTTTCAGCATACTTATAATAAACTTGCTTTCATCTATAGTTGCTTCCAGCAACGAGCATTCTCTTATTTACGCCTCTTATATATTTGCGCTTGTAGTAGCAGTCTTTGTTTTGGTACCGCTTTTTTTGGGTATTGTCCGCTTTTTCTGGAGACTTACCGACTCGGCAAATGATGATATCTCTTCGGCGTTTTATTATTTCGGAAGCCGCAAAAGATATGTTCGCGCAGTAAAGCTTGCCTTTATCCTTGGGTGGAGAGTGGTTACCGCGATAATACTTTGTATGCTGCCTTATTTTGTCGCTAATGTTCTTTCGAGCACCTGGCTGTATCAGACGCTTGGACAGGATATTCCTCTCTGGGCGGCAAATCTGATACTCATTGAAAGCTTTCTGTATATCGTCGGTGTTATCTGCGCCGTGCTTTATATCTCAAGATATTACCTCGTCGCAGTTATTGCCGCTATGGATGAAGACCTGCTTTTGCTTGAGGCGGTTCATATTTCCTGCATGGTGTCAAAACGCTCGGCATCAGCCTTTTTGTTCCTTGCAGTATCATTACTGGGTTGGGTGTTGCTGACATTTTTGCTTGCCCCTGCAATATATACGTTACCGCTTATTCTGGCCTGTTACGCGGTACATTCAAGATTTGCTATGACCAACTACAATCTGGTGCTTGATTATTACGAAAATAATATGTCGGGAAGCTATAGATGAAGAAAAATGATTTTATTGAACTTGAAATAACTGCTATGTCGTCGGAGGGCTCTGGTGTCGGAAGATACGAGGGCTTGGCTGTTTTTGTGCCGATGACCGCCATAGGCGACAGGATAAAGGCAAAAATATTAAAGGTAAAGTCCAATTGCGCCTTTGCAAAGGTAGAGGAGATTATTGCCACCTCTCCCGACAGACGCGATATTGACTGCACCGCCTTTACAAAATGCGGTGGCTGTGTCTACCGCCATATCACATATGAGGCGGAGCTTTGCGCAAAGCAGAAAAAGGTCGAGGATGCTATAAAGCGTATCGGCGGTATTGATATGCCGTCACGGCCGATATGCGGTGCTGTAAGCCCCGAACGCTACAGAAATAAAGCTCAGTACCCTATAGCTGATGATTATACAGTTGGATTTTATGCAAACCATTCTCACAGAATAATCCCGTCGGGTGATTGCAGACTACAGCCCGAAGAGTTTAATGAAATTTCCAAAATATTTACAGAGTGGATAAACTCAAAAAAACTTTCTGTTTACAATGAGGAAACGGGCAAAGGTCTTGTCCGACACCTATATATCAGAAAAGCAGTAGCTACGAATGAGCTTATGGTCTGTATTGTTATAAATGGTAATACCTTGCCTTGCTCTGATGAGCTCGTGGATATGCTCTTGGAAAAAACGGGAGAAAGCTTAAAAGCCGTAGTGCTTAATATCAATAAGGCAAAAACAAATGTAATATTGGGCGATAAGTGTAAAAACCTTTACGGCGACGGATATATCTACGATATCCTCTGTGGTGTTAAGGTGCGTATAAACCCTCTGTCCTTCTATCAGGTCAATCGAGATATGGCAGAAAGGTTGTACCAAAAAGCCGCAGAGTACGCACAGCCACAGGATAAGACCGTGCTCGACCTTTACTGCGGAGCGGGCACTATAGGTCTTTCAATGGCTGGTACGGCGAAAGAGATAATCGGTGTCGAGATAGTACCTGAAGCGGTACAGGATGCCGAATTTAACGCTCAGAACAATAACATTGATAATGTGAGATTCATTTGCTCTGATGCGGCAAAAGCGGCTGAAGCGTTAAATAAAGAGGGCATAAGCCCAGACGTAGTAATCGTTGACCCCCCACGTAAGGGATGCAGTCAAGAATTACTTAAAATAATTGCGAACGGCTTCTGTCCTGAACGACTTGTCTATGTTTCCTGCGACCCCGCGACGCTGGCACGAGATATCAAGATACTCGACGGTTTGGGTTATAAATTGCAGGAGTACACACCTTTTGACCTTTTCCCAAGAACACACCATATCGAAAGTGTTGTTTGTTTGAGTAGGGAAAAGGCCGACGATTATATCCGTATTTCGGTTCATACAAAGGATTTGCAAGCGAAAGCCAACTGACAGACAAACTTGATTTTAGTGAAGGAGGACGAACGGTGTATAACTCCATAA
>JAZQER010000054.1:0-17083 GCA_045539095.1 Acutalibacteraceae bacterium
CTGTCGGTCGTCGGCTCGCTCTCCTACGAGCTTGTTGCCGCAGAAAACACGATGAGACCTCTGGATATTGATAAGAGCGCCCTTGTAAACAATGCGTCCGACTATGTTACCATTCTGCTTGTAATGACTCTCAGCATCGCGTTAAGTCTGGTGCTCGCTCCGCTTCTTACAAAGAAGGTACAGGGCGGCGTTGCGAAAATAGGACTTAAGGATAAAAAATGGGGAGAGATATTCAACAACGCAATGTTCCTTGGTATGATATCTGCATTCCTCGGTTATGTTTTCTGCGATGTTACATATATTTTTGATGGCAAGCTTCAGGGACTTACTCCCGTATGTGTTATGGCGGTTTCGGCTATCGTTATGGCGGTGCTCGGTCTGCTTTCGCAAAAGCTGAAAATTCGCTGGATGACCGATTATGCACTTCCGATAAGCCTTATCGCAGGTATGGCATCCGCCATACTCTTCTCAAACATATTCGGCGGCTTCGAAATTGTAGCGTAAGGAGGGGAAGAAAATGAAAAAACAGATGACTTATATAGATTCGGTTCACCGTTACGGAAAAATATGGGGACTTGCAGTTGCCGCGCTTATTATTTTATTCCCCGTAGTGCTTTGCTTTATATTCAAAGCAATCCCGAAGTGGGACGCACTTGCAGAGGGACTGCTCGCAACATTGCCTATGTATTGGGCGGTCGGTTTTATTGAGATTTTTACATATGTTCCTATGCTCGGAGCAGGGGGAACGTACCTCTCCTTTGTAACGGGCAATATTTCAAATCTGAAGCTTCCCTGCGGTATAGACGCTATCGAGCGCGCAGATGCAAAGACGGGCAGCGAGGAGGCTGAGGTAATATCGACTATCTCTATTGCCGTTTCCTCTATCGTTACTACGGTTATAATTATTTTGGGTGTCGTGTTTATCGCACCCTTACAGCCTATTCTTGAAAACCCCGTTTTAGAGCCTGCCTTTGAAATGATACTGCCTGCCCTATTCGGCGGACTCGGTGTTGTATTTATTTCAAAGAACGTAAAGCTCTCCATTGCACCTATAGTGTTGATGCTTGCACTCTTTATAACCGTTCCTGCCCTCAACAAGGGAACTGTCGGAATTATGGTGCCCGTAGGCGTTATCTTCACCCTTATAGTTGCGAGAATTATGTATAAAAAAGGATGGCTTTAATTATGAGCTACGTATTTCTTATAATAGCCGCGGCGTTAATAATATTTATTGCGGTGCTGCTTATCCGCGCCGCCGCATTTACACCTCGCGAGGGTGCAAAGGTGGTCGAAAAGGAAGAGATATTTGACAAGGCGGTCACTATAGAGCGTCTGCAAAAGCTTATCTGCTTCAAAACGGTCTCTTATAGGGACTCGTCACTTGAGGACGATGGCGAGTTTAAAGGATTGCTTTCAGCTTTGCCCGAGCTATACCCGAATGTCTTTAGGGTGTGTGAATATTCAGAGCTTGCCGACCGCGGAGTTCTGTTCAAATGGTCGGGTAAGTGCGAGGGAGACCCCGCAGTTCTTATGGCTCACTATGATGTTGTTCCCGTAAACGAGGATGCGTGGGATAAGCCCGCTTTTGAGGGGATAATCGAGGGCGGTGTGCTCTGGGGCAGAGGCTCGCTCGATACCAAGGTTACCTTTAACGGAGTGCTCTCGGCGGCGGAGCATCTGATAGCAGAGGGCTTTACACCCGAATATGATATCTATTTCGCCTTTTCGGGCGGTGAAGAGGTCAACGGTCGCGGCGCGGTCAACATAGTAGACTATTTCGAGCAAAAAGGTATCGTGCCCTCTATGGTTGTTGACGAGGGCGGAGCCGTTGTTGAGAATGTTTTCCCCGGAGTAAAGGCGCCCTGCGGACTTATCGGTATTGCTGAAAAGGGTATGATGGATGTTCGATATACGGCAAAATCTCAGGGCGGTCACGCGTCGGCGCCAAAGCCGAATTCTCCGCTTGCCCGTCTTTCGAAGGCTTGTGCAAAAATTGAGAAAAACCCCTTTAAATATCATATCACAAAGCCCGTAGCCGAGTTGTTTGACACACTCGGCAGACACTCCTCCTTTGTTTTTAAGATTGTTTTTGCAAATCTTGGAATATTTAAAGGACTGATAGATGAGTTTATGTGTAAAAAATTGGGCGGTGAGATAAATGCCCTGATGCGCACCACCGTCGCCTTTACTCAGTGCGAGGGCAGTACAGCCTCCAACGTTATACCGCCCAAGGCATCTATGGTCTCCAATATCCGCCTTAATCCTGAGGACAATATGGAATCGGCGCTTGAGTATTTGAAAGGCGTTGTCAAGGATGAAAATGTCGAGATAACCGCACTTCACGGTATGAATCCGTCAAGAATTTCCCGCACCGACTGTGAAGCCTACGATAAGGTGGCTTCTGCTGTCGCATCGACCTGGAAGGGCTGTATCGTATCTCCCTATCTTATGGTGCAGTGCTCGGATTCCCGCCATTGGGGACGCATTTCCGACAAGGTTTACCGTTTTTCTGCTATGGATCTCACAAGCGAAGAAAGAGCGACCATCCACGGAAATAACGAGAGAGTGCGCCTCGAATGTGCAAACAGGGCGGTTGAGTTTTATATAAGACTGATGAAATCTTTATAAACGGAGAATACCTATGAAAATATTTATTGCAAGTGATATACATGGCTCGGCTTTCTGGTGCCGTAAAATGCTGGAGGCTTATAAGGCTGAAAAAGCCGATAAGCTGTTGCTTTTAGGAGATATTCTCTATCACGGACCGAGAAACGACCTACCCGAGGAGTATGCGCCAAAGGCGGTAATTTCTATGCTGAACGAATTAAAGGATGAAGTCCTTTGTGTGCGCGGCAACTGTGATACCGAGGTCGACCAGATGGTGCTTGAATTCCCCGTCCTTGCAGATTATGCTTTTATCTGCGAGGGTGGTGTCCGCATTTTTGCGACCCACGGACACAAATTTAATGAGCAAGCTCTGCCACCTCTTTCAAAGGGAGATATTCTGCTTCATGGTCACACCCACGTTCAGGTAATACGTGAGCACGAAAACTACACCTATATAAACCCCGGATCGGTATCCATTCCTAAGGAAAACACAGGACACGGCTATGCTATTTTAGAAAACGGAGAGATAACCCTCAAATGCCTTTAGTAAACGAGCCGAAGCATATCTACGAGCCGAATCCGCTTGCCTGCGGGCAGGCGGTGCTCGCTATGCTTTCGGGCGAGGACGTGGAGAATGTGATAAGCCTTGTCGGCACCGATAGGGAAACAAAGCTTTGCGATATGTTTTCGGCTTTAGAGCATTACGGCATAGATTACAGTCGTGAGCGTCGCGAGGCAAAAGAAAAAAGCGACCTTGCCGATATCTGCATTCTAAGCCTCGAAACGCCTAAATGCTGGCACTGGTCACTCTATTTTAAGGGTACCTTTTACGACCCCGAATATGGGGTGCTTTCTGACTTCCCACCAAGTAACAGAAGATATTTTTTTGAAATAAAAGAACGCCGCACCCGAAAACCCAACAGAATGAAAGGGTTTGATTACAGCAGCAACGGAATGTATTTTATAACGCTCTGTACGAAGGAACGCAGAAGAATTTTTTGGAATGACGTAGGGGCGACCATTGGTCGTCCGTGGGAAGAATTATTATCACCTAACGGAAAAATTGCAAACGAAGCGATAAAAAACATACCAAAAATTTATTCGGCTGTCACTGTAGAGAATTATGTTATTATGCCTAATCATATTCATATGATTTTACAAATACATGTCGGCGAGGACGGACGACCAATGGTCGCCCCTACGATATCCACCGTAATTCAGCAAATGAAAGGGTATGTAACGAAAAAGATAGGTTTTTCTGTTTGGCAAAAATTATTCCACGACCACATTATCCGAAACGATGCCGATTACCAAAAGATCTACGAATATATTGAATCCAACCCTGCAAAATGGCAGGAGGATGAATATTACCAAAACCCCGAAAATTCGGGGTTTTGAGGTCTTGACCTATTTTTTTAAATGTGATATAATAACGGCATACCACGCTACATTTTAATTGCAGTAGACTATTTATCTGCTTTTAGGAGAACACTACCTTGGTAAAAGGTGTTCTCTCTATTCTCCTATATGGATAAATAGTATCGGTGTAGTGTGGTAGCGAAACCGAGGGAAGCACTTTTTCGGCGTGTGGCTTCGGCTACACGCTTTTTTAATGGGGGTAAAACGGTGGCTAGCGTGAGAAAAGAAGATTGGGAAGTTTTCAGAAAAAACATAAAATTCCTCAGAAAGCATTACAATCTCACTCAGCAAGAGGTTGCCGACGGAGTCGGCTGCAGCCGAGGCTGCTATCAACACGCAGAAAGCGACTGTCCGTCAGGAATATCAATCAGACTTATGCGCTTCTGGTATAAAAAATACTCTATCACTCCCAATGACCTGTTGCTTTCGGTTGTTGATGAGGAAATGATGAAGAAAATCGAAAAGCGTATAAGCTTAGAAAAACCGAAGAGAAAACTAATAGTACGGGTGAAAGATGTTTAAAAACATATTTTGAAATCCGCAGGATTTCACCTTTTTCTAAAAAAAGAAGCACTTCAACCGAAGTGCTTCTTTTCTTACATATCAAAATATCTTTCTGCGTTTTTGTAGCAGATGCCTTCAACGATTTTGCGAAGAGCCTTTTCATCGTTCGGATATTCTCCGTTTTCTACCCAGTTGCCGATTAGATTGCAGAGAATTCTGCGGAAGTAATCGTGTCTTGTGTAGGAAAGGAAGGAACGGGAGTCGGTCAGCATACCGACAAAGTTGCCGAGAAGTCCGAGATTTCCGAGAGCCTTCATCTGCTCCTCCATACCGGTCTTGGTATCATTGAACCACCAGGCAGAGCCCATCTGGATCTTACCGGGGACTTCGTCGGTCTGGAAGCAGCCGAGGATGGTGCCAATCTGCTCGTTGTCTGCAGGGTTGAGGGAGTAGAGAATGGTCTTGGGGCACTGGTCGGTGTCATTAAGTGCCGAGAGAAGCTCTGCGATAGCGCCGCCGCAGGTGTTCTGCGCGATCATATCATAGCCGGTGTCGGGGCCCTGAAGAGCATAACGCTTTTTGTTGTTGTTTCTAAGGCAGGAATAATGCAACTGCATTACAATGCCGAGTCTGTGGTAAGCGCGACCGAGGGTCACAAGGATAGCGGTCTGATACTTTTCTGCCTCTTCGAAAGTGCAGTCACCGCCCGCCATAACCTTTTTGTAAACAGCTTCGATCTCCTCGTCGGTGCCTTCACGGTACATAATGTAATCAAGACCGTGGTCGGATGCGCGGCATCCCATTTCCTTAAAGAATTCGAGACGCTCTACGAGAGCCGCCTTTACATCCTCTACGGTGTCAAGGCTTTCTTTTCCAACCGAAGCGGCAAGCTTCTTTATATAATCTGCAAAGCCCTCTTTATTAATATTGATAGCCTTGTCGGGACGGTATGAGGGATAAACCTTACAAAAATCAAAGGTCGGGTCCTCTGCGAGCTTCTTGTGCCATTCGAGAGAATCAATCGGGTCATCGGTGGTGCCTATCATCGCAACCTTTGACTGGCGGATAAGACCGCGTACGGTGAGATTGGGGTCGTTTTGCAGCTTTTTATTGCAGCGGTCATAAACCTCACCTGCGTTTTCGCTATTAAGATAACCCTCTTCACCGAAATAACGGTGAAGCTCCAAATTAGTCCAGTGATACATCGGATTGCCGATTGCCATCTCGAGTGCCTCGGCAAATTTCTGAATTCTCTCACGGCCAGGCTTGTCGCCGGTGATATAGTCCTCGCTGACACCATTAGAGCGCATAACGCGCCACTTGTAATGGTCGCCGAAATAGGTGCCGTCGGGCTGTCTGCCGCCGAGCCAAACCTGATCGAGAGAGTCAAAACGAACGTCCTCGTAAATTTCTTTTGGACTTATGTGACAGTGATAGTCAATAAGGGGCATATCCTTTGCGATATCGTGATAAAGATGTTTTGCGGTTTCTGTCTGGAGCAGAAAATCCTTGTCCATAAATGCTTTCATATTATAAAAACCTCCGGTTTTAGTGAATGCAAAATGCAAAGCGCAAAATGCAAAATTAAGGTGTTCGCTTGCGCGAACCGAATATATAACATAACTAATTATACATTATAAAAATTAGGATTTCAATCGCTAACGGAAAAATTTTCAAGACGAACCGAAAGATTTTCCCATTTTTCCATTTCGGCGGCGAGTAAAGTTTTGATCTCCTCCAGCTTTTCGCAAAGCTCAGCGGTTTTTTCGTAGTTCGACGCCGTCTCGAGGTCGGATAGAGCCGTTTCAATATCGGCTTCCTCTGCTTCAAGGCGTTCAATTTCCTTTTCGACGGCTGAAATGCTGCTTTTTAGCCTTGCGAGGGCGGCTCGCTCTGCCTTTTTAGCAAGATATGTCGCCTTACCGGCACCGACTGCCTTTTCCGTTTTTTCGGGCGCGGCTTCACTTTGCTTTTCCTCTAAATATTTATCATAATTGCCGTCAAGGGATAAAAGATTCGTATCCTTAAAATACATTATCCGCTTTGCAATTCGGTTTATAAAATAACGGTCGTGTGAAACTGCGAGTATCGTGCCCTCATAATCTTCGAGAGCGTTTTCGAGTATTTCTCTCGACTCTAAATCGAGGTGATTTGTCGGCTCGTCGAGCAGTAGGAAGTTGTTGCGGCGAAGCATAAGTGAGCAGAGAGCAACCCGTGCACGCTCACCGCCCGAAAGGGTAGATATCTCCCTGAAAACCTCGTCGTCGCGGAATAAGAAAAGAGCTAAAGCGCACCGAAGCTCTGTCTCGGTTTTTCTCGGAAAATCGTCGTGAATTTGCCCGAATATAGTCTTTCTCGGATCAAGGGTGCCGCCGTGCTGGTCGAAATAACCGACGGTTACCCCGACACCGAAGGCGCCGTCTTTTAAAAGAGCCTTTAAAAGCGTCGTTTTTCCGCACCCGTTTCGTCCGAGCATAATAACACGGTCGCCGCGGCGCATCTCAAAGGATACGTTATTATAAAGTGTGCGTTCACCAAAACTGCAGGAGAGATTTCTTGCCTTTAAGACCTCGTTGCCGCACATTCCGTCTGCGGTGAAACGAAGGGTCATATTTTCACGCTCGTTTTCGGGGATTGAAAGCCCTTCGAGCAGCCTTGCAATCTGCTTTTGCTTCGATTCTGCCGTTTTTATATTCTTTTCTCTGTTCCAACGCTTTTGCTGCTCGATAATACCCTCGATCCTTTTGACCTCTTTCATAGTATTATCATATTCGCGCTGAATGGATAACTCGCGAAGCTCACGCTGTTCAAGATATTTTGTATAGTTTCCGTTATAGCAGTATATTTTTCCGTGCTCTATCGAGATTATTTTGGTAGCCACACGGTCGAGAAAATATCGGTCGTGGGAGATGATAACAGCGGCGCTTTTTGATGCCGCAACAAAGGAGTCGAGCCACTCGATAGCATCAATATCAAGGTGGTTTGTCGGTTCGTCAAGGAGCATTATGTCGGGAGCGGAGAGGAGCAGCTTTGCAATTTCAATCTTGCTTTTCTGTCCTCCCGAGAGTTTATCAACTGTAAGCGAGAGCTCATCTTCCGTAAAGCCGAGTCCGAGCAGAGCCGCGCGGGTACGCGCCTTATAGGTGAGGCCGCCCTGCCGCTCGAATTCTATTCGCAGAGTATCTGCCTTTTCAATCAGCGAAATATCCGACGAGGTGTGGAGTCGGTCATTAATGTCTTCAAGTTCATAGCCTAATTGGGCAACCTTGTCAAACACCGACAGTGCCTCGTCATACGCCGTTTTCCGCGAGCCCTCGCAGGCGTGCTGACGAAGTATGCCGATAGTTGTACCCGATGCCCGCACTATACCGCCCGTATCGGCTGATTCCTCACCCGAAATTATTTTAAAAAGGGTGGTCTTTCCGGTGCCGTTTGCGCCGATGAGACCGATTTTATCCCCTGGTTCAATTTTAAAAGATCCGTCTGAAAAAAGAAGCCTTTCACCAAAGCTTTTTGAGAGGTTAACGCCCTCTAATAACATGTCTACCACCCCTTTCTTTAATGAATAGTGAATAATTAATAATGAATAATTAAGGTGTTGCCTTGCGGCAACCATTATCTTTTAGGATATTTTAAGTTTTTGGGGAGACCGAGGATATAGTCTGCCGAAACGCCGTAAAATTCGCAAAGAGTTACAATATCTTCTACCTTATATCTTGCTCTTCTTGTTTCATATTTTGAGATTGCAGACTGTTTGCAGTTTAAAAGCTTAGCAATAGTATTTTGGTCAATATCTCTATCAATTCTTAGGGAAGTCAATTTATCTACATAATCCATAAAATCACTCCTTAATATTCATTATACATATTCCAAATTAGACTATTGACATAAAGTCTGAAATAGAATATAGCCGTGTCAAAAGGAGTGTTTTTATGTTAAAACTGGATATTAAAAAGTACGATGAACTTTACGAGCTTGTGATGAAGTTGTCGGCGATTACATATTTGCAGGACGTTGTGACCGATGAGGAATATATTGCCTACAATTCCGACGGCTTTGAGTTCATTCTAACCTACACGCATAATTTTTTATATGACGAGCAGAGAAAAATCGTTCTCGGTATCAAAAATCTGATAAGCGAATAAGGCTTTGCACAGAGACCAAACGAATGAATGAATTTTGGAATATATAGTGGACGGACTCGACTCGCGCACTGCGGTGCTTGGTCGTTCGCGGCTCAGACAGTCCACTGGACTGTCATTCACTACCGCTCCTACTTCGAGCCCGTCACGATACAAACAAAAATAAAAAGGAACCATCCTAATGGATGATTCCTTTTCATTTGGAGCTGGTGGACGGACTCGAACCCCCGACCTGCTGATTACAAATCAGCTGCTCTACCAACTGAGCTACACCAGCATAATTTAATTTAGCCTTAATAATATAACACAATGTTCATATAGTGTCAAGTGGAAATTTCACATATTTTTTTCGACATTTTCTAAAATTTATATAATAATAGGTATGGACTTTTTCAAAGGATTGTGTTATAATTTTAACAAGTATGCAGAACGAGTGTAGATGCTCTTTTGCAGAATGTATTTTACCAGGAGGAAAGCTATATGAAAAAACACTTAAGCTCGATTCCCTTCAGCGGTACTCCCGAGCAGGAGGCAAAGCTCAAGGCTATTATCGAAGAGAGAAAGCACATTGACGGATGCCTTATGCAGATTATGCAGGAGGCTCAGGAGATTTACGGTTATCTGCCCCTTGAGGTTCAGCAGATGATCGCTGAGGGACTCGGAATTTCAGTAGAAAAGGTTTATGGAGTCGCAACCTTCTACGCACAGTTCGCACTCTCTCCCAAGGGCAAGTATAACATCTCTGTATGTCTTGGTACAGCTTGCTATGTTAAGGGAGCACAGAAGCTTATTGACCGCCTCACAGAGGTGCTCGGTATTCAGCCTGGCGAGTGCACACCTGACGGAAAGTTCTCTCTCGAGGCTTGCCGTTGCATCGGTGCTTGCGGACTTGCGCCTGTACTCACTGTTAACGATGAGGTTTACGGTCGTCTCACCGAGAAGGATATTGACGGAATCATCGCAAAATATCAGGACTAATATTTTATAATTATTAAGGAATAATCATATGAAAATAAGTGAGATAAAAGAAATTCTCAATGCCAAAGTGGTCTGTGGTGAAGAGCTGCTTGAACGCGAGGTAACCTCTGCTTTCGGGAGTGATATGATGAGTGATGTTCTTGCCTTTGCAAAGGCAGATTCGGTCTTACTTACCGGTCTTGTCAATCCTCAAACTATCCGTACCGCTCTAATGCTTGATATGGAGGCTATCATTTTCGTCAGAGCTAAAAAGCTCACTGATGAAGTCGTAGCCCTTGCAAAGGAAAGTGGAATAGCTGTTCTTTCAACCGATTACCGTATGTATGAAACCTGCGGTAAGCTTTACGGAAAAGGACTGAAAGGAAGCGGCGAAGTTGATGGCTGAGGCTGTCAGATTTCATTTTGACGTTGACGGAGAAAACTTTACGATGGCAGGTCAGGCGTCTGTCGCGGTAAAGAAAAATCTCCGACAGCTTGGGATCTCTCCCGAAACTATTCGTAGGGTTTCCATCGCGATGTATGAGGGTGAGATAAATATGGTTATTCACGCCGGCGGCGGCGAGGCAGATGTTCTCGTATACGAGGATTCGGTTGAGATAATTCTGACCGACCACGGCCCCGGCATTCCCAATGTTGAGCTGGCTATGCAGGAAGGCTTCTCAACTGCGCCCGATAAGATTCGTTCGCTCGGCTTCGGCGCAGGAATGGGACTTCCCAATATGAAAAGATATACCGATTATATGGATATTGAAACGGCGCTCGGCAAGGGAACAAAAATCACTATGAGGGTTAATTTCTGATATATGAATACATATAAACATTCGGTTTCTCTTGATTCTTCAAAATGTACGGGCTGTACCACCTGCCTTCGCCATTGTCCGACAGAGGCGATAAGGGTCAAGGACGGCCACGCTGTAATAAACGCCGATCGCTGTATCGACTGCGGTGAGTGCATCAGGGTATGCCCACACAACGCAAAGAAGGCGGTTTGCAGTAAGCTTTCGAGGATGGATAGATTTAAGTATAAGATTGCTTTGCCTGCCCCGACTCTTTACGGTCAGTTTGAAGAGCTCTCCGATGTTGATTATGTGCTCCAGGGACTTCTTGATATGGGCTTCGATGAGGTCTATGAGGTATCTAGAGCCGCAGAGCTTGTAAGCGAATATACCAGAAAATACCTTGAAACCGACGGTATAAAAAAGCCAGTAATAAGCTCGGCTTGTCCCGTCATAACACGGCTTATCGCTCTCCGATTTCCTTATTTAAAGGACAATCTGATGCCACTGCTTCCCCCGATGGAAATAGCGGCAAAGAGAGCAAGGCGCAGAGCCCTTCGCGAGCATGAAGACTTGACACCTGAGGATATAGGAGTTTGCTTTATTTCTCCATGTCCCGCAAAGGCAAGCTATGTTAAAAATGGCTTCGGCAGCTATAAGAGTGCCGTTGACTGCGTTGTTTCTATAAGCGATGTTTATTTTCAGCTTATTAACCTCATGAAGAGGGAATTGCCCCCGGCGCCTCTCTCCCGTTCGGGAGTTATAGGAATCAGTTGGGCGACCTCGGGCGGAGAGTCTGCAGCGCTTTTCAATGAGAAGTATCTTGCGGCTGACGGTATTGAGAATTGCATAAAGGTGCTTGACCAGATTGAGAACGGAACTATTCCGAATCTTGAGTTTGTTGAACTTAATGCCTGTACGGGTGGTTGCGTCGGCGGCGTGCTGACAATGGAAAACCCGTTTATTGCAAAAGCAAGACTTCAGACCTTGCGCCGATATCTTCCCCTTTCTCAGAACTTCCATGAGGGAAGAGAGTTTATTCCCGAGGACAGCTTCTTTGAGGATGTCCCCGAGTATGTACCTATGAACCGACTTGCCGACAATATCGGCGAATCGATGAAAATGATGGCTAAAATGCAATCTATTAGGGAGAGACTTCCCGGAAGAGATTGCGGAGCCTGTGGCGCACCTAACTGCAGAGCTTTGGCGGAGGATATTGTAAGAGGTGAGCGCACGGTGGATGCCTGCGTTATTATGCGACTTGAAAACTTGACAAAGGGTGATGAAAATGACGGTAACTGAGTTAAAGAATAAACTTTCGCTTACCGTGGTTACCCTACCCGATGGTGACCGAGAGGTTACGGGCTGCTACATCGGCGACCTACTCAGTTGGGTCATGGGCGCGGCTAAATCGGGAGATGCTTGGATTACCATAATGTCAAACATTAATATAGTTGCGGTCGCGGCACTTTGTGACACAGCATGTATAATTCTTGCGGAGGGTGTCACGGTGGATGATGAGGTCAGAAAAGCCGCAGAAGAAAGGGAAATAAACATTCTCTCTACCGATATAAGCGCTTACGCTCTGGCGAGCAGCATTTCGGAGCAGCTCTGATGAGTCGCTACTATTACGATTTTCATATTCATTCCTGTCTTTCTCCCTGCGGAGATGACGATATGACCCCTGCGAACATTGCAGGAGCCGCAACCCTTGCAGGACTTAACATAGTTGCCCTTACCGACCATAATACTTCTAAAAACTGTCCCGCTTTTATGAGAGCGGCGCGTCACTACGGTATCGTCGCGGTTGCAGGGATGGAGCTGACAACGGCAGAGGATATCCACGTTGTCTGCCTTTTCGAGAAGCTGGATGAAGCCCTCGCTTTTTCAGACGAGATAGAGAGGCACCTCGTTCCCATAAAGAACCGACCTGAGATATTCGGGCGGCAGCAGATAATGGACGAGGAGGACAACATCCTCGGCGAAGAAGAGTTTCTTCTTTCGAACGCTACCGATATTTCGGTAGAGAATGTGCCCGAGTTGGTTCGAAGCTTTAACGGAGTCTGTTTTCCTGCTCACATCGACCGTACCGCTAACGGTATCGTGTCGATACTCGGTGTTTTTCCCGAGGATGCAGAGTTTAACTGCTATGAGTTGCACAGCAAAGAAAAACAGAGCGAATATGAAAACCGATTTAACCACCTTAAAAACAAGATATGCCTGACGGGGTCGGACGCCCACTATCTTTGGGATATGCGGGATGCCGAGGACTTTATAGAGCTTGACGACGAGCCCTATTCGAGCGATCTTGTAAGAGCAAACCTTTTTAAGTATCTGAAGGGAGAAAAATGAAAGAATTATCTCTGAATATACTTGATATTGCCGAAAATTCGATAAAAGCAAAGGCAACTACCGTTACCATAGAACTTTTTGAGACGGCAGATATGTTAAAGTTCTCAATTTCTGATGACGGATGCGGTATGAAGCCCGATTTTTTGGCGGCTGTGACCGACCCGTTCACCACAACGAGAACGACAAGACCTGTCGGACTCGGAATTCCGCTTTTAAAACTTGCGGCAGAGCAGACAGGCGGCAGGATGGAGATAACCTCAAAGCATTTTGAGGACTATCCCGATGCTCACGGCACTACCACATCGGCAACCTTTTTTAAAAACCATATCGACGCGGCGCCGCTGGGCGACATAGTCGAAACGGTGGTGACACTGATACAGTGTAACCCCGATACCGAGTTTCACTTTATCCACCAAACTGAGGATAAACGTGTAGAACTCGACACAAAGGAGCTGAGGTTGGTCCTTGGCGACGTGCCTTTAAACAACATTGAGGTAATCCTTTGGATAAAGGGATATCTTAATGAACAATATATGTAATTTCATTAATTATAGAAGGGAAAGAAAACTATGAAGTCATTGGCAGAACTCGCAGCAATCAGAGACAAAATGAAGGACAAGGTCGTTATCCGCGAAGGAAGCACCGAGACCCGCGTTGTTGTCGGAATGGCTACCTGCGGTATCGCAGCAGGCGCCCGTCCCGTTCTTTCGGCTTTCGTTGAAGGAATTAACAATGCAGGACTTACCGCTAACGTAACCGTTACCCAGACCGGTTGTATCGGCATTTGTCAGTATGAGCCCGTCGTAGAAATCTACGAGGCAGGCAAGGAAAAGGTTACTTATGTTAAGATGAACCCCGAAAAGGCAGCCGAGGTTATTGAGAAGCACCTCAAGGGCGGCCGGGTCATCGAAGAATACATTATTAAATAATTGGTTTAGCAATTAGGAGGTATATACTATGATTCGTGCACACGTACTGATTTGTGGCGGTACAGGCTGTACATCTTCGGGCTCCAAGTCCATTCAGCAGGCATTTGATGATGCGCTTACTGCAAACGGACTTACCGAAGAGGTCAAGATCGTTCAGACCGGATGCTTCGGTCTTTGCGCTCTCGGTCCGGTCGTTATCGTTCACCCCGACGGAACATTCTATTCACAGGTTAAGCCCGAGGATGTAGAGGAGATCGTTTCCGAGCATCTTTTAAAGGGCCGCGTTGTTGAACGCCTTGTTTACAACGATACAGGCGATGCTACTCACATTGAGCCCGAGCATGCATCTCTTAACGATACCGCATTCTACCGTTCACAGATGCGCGTAGCTCTTCGTAACTGCGGTGTTATCAACCCCGAGAATATTGAAGAGTACATAGCAATGGACGGTTATGCAGCTCTTGGTAAGGTTCTTACCGAGATGACCCCCGATGAGGTTATCGCTACCGTTCTCGCTTCAGGTCTCCGCGGACGTGGCGGCGCAGGCTTCCCCACAGGTAAGAAGTGGGAGCTCGCTCGCAATCTTGTAAAGGATGCTGACCAGAAGTTTGTTGCTTGTAACGCCGACGAGGGCGACCCGGGCGCATTCATGGACCGTTCGGTTCTTGAGGGTGACCCCCACGCTCTTATCGAGGCTATGGCTATCGCAGCTTATGCAATCGGCGCAAACAAGGGCTTCGTTTATGTTCGTGCTGAGTATCCGATTGCAGTCAGCCGTCTCGGCATTGCTATAGGTCAGGCTCGTGAATACGGCCTTCTCGGCAAAGACATCTTCGGCACAGGCTTTGATTTCGACCTTGAAATCCGCCTCGGTGCAGGCGCATTTGTTTGCGGTGAAGAGACTGCTCTTATGACCTCTATCGAAGGTCACCGCGGTGAGCCCAGACCCCGTCCTCCCTTCCCGGCAGTTAAGGGTCTTTTCGGAAAGCCCACCGTTCTCAACAATGTTGAGACCTATGCTAACATTCCTCAGATCATTCTTAAGGGTGCTGACTGGTTCCGTTCTATCGGTACCGAAAAGTCAGCAGGTACCAAGGTATTCGCACTCGGCGGAAAAATCAACAATACAGGACTTGTTGAGGTTCCCATGGGAACAACCCTTCGTCAGATCGTAGAAGAGATCGGTGGCGGTATCCCGAACGGCAAGAAGTTCAAGGCAGCACAGACCGGCGGTCCTTCCGGCGGATGTATCCCTGCCGAGCATCTTGACATCGAGATCGACTACGATAACCTCCTTGCTATCGGCTCTATGATGGGCTCGGGCGGACTTATCGTTATGGACGAAGACAGCTGTATGGTTGACATTGCTAAGTTCTTCCTTGAATTCACCGTTGATGAGTCCTGCGGTAAATGTACTCCCTGCCGCGTAGGTACTCAGAGACTTCTCGAAATGCTCACAAAGATTACCGAGGGCAAGGGAACTCTTGAGGACCTCGATAAGATGGAAGAGCTTTGCTACTACATAAAGAAGAACGCTCTTTGCGGACTCGGTCAGACCGCTCCCAACCCCGTTCTTTCAACACTCCGCTTCTTCAGAGATGAGTATGTTGCTCATATCGTCGACAAGAAGTGTCCTGCAGGCGTATGTAAGAGCCTTCTCACATTCTCCATTGATAAGGATAAGTGTATCGGATGCGGAATGTGCGCAAGACAGTGTCCTGCAGATGCAATCACCAAGACCGATTACATTGCACCCGGCAAGAAGCTTCCCGCTTATGAGATCGATCCCAATAAGTGCGTTAAGTGCGGCGCTTGTGTCGGCACCTGTAAGTTTAAGGCTATTTCTAAGGGTTAAGGAAAGGAGAAACCTACTATGTCTAAGATGATTAATTTAAAAATCGACGGTATGGAAGTCTCCGTACCCGTTGGCACTACCGTTCTTGAAGCAGCTCGTCAGGTTGGAATTGAGATTCCTACCCTCTGCTTTATGAAGGAAATGAACGAGATCGGCGCTTGCCGTATCTGCGTTGTTGAGGTAAACGAAGGTCGCGGTTTCAGAATCGTTACCGCCTGCGTATACCCCGTAAGTGAGGGAATGGAAGTTAAGACCAATTCTCTCGAAGTTCAGAAGTCCAGAAAGATGACCCTCGAGCTTATGCTTTCTACCCACGAGCGCAAGTGTCTCTCCTGCGTTCGCTCGGGCAACTGTGAGTTCCAGGCGCTTTGTAAGGACTACGGTGTTGAGGACGAGGCTAAGTTTGATGGAATGAATCCCCATTATGAGCTTGATTGCTCTGCTCCTCACATGATCCGTGATAACAATAAGTGTATCCTTTGCCGCCGTTGCGTTGCCGCTTGTAAGGCACAGAAGGTTGCTGTTATCGGCGCTAACGACCGCGGTATTGATACCAACATCGCTTGCGGCTTCAACCTCGGCCTTGCTGAGGTAGGCTGCGTATCCTGTGGTCAGTGTATCGTAAACTGCCCCACAGGTGCTCTTCGTGAGAAGGACGATACCGATAAGGTATTTGAGGCTCTTAATGACCCGACCAAGACTGTTATCGTTCAGACCGCTCCTGCAGTTCGCGCCGCTTTAGGTGAGGACTTTGGTATGGCTATCGGAACAGGCGTTGAGGGCAAGATGGTTGCTGCTCTCCGCAGACTTGGCTTCGACAAGGTATTTGACACCAACGTTGGTGCTGACCTTACAATTATGGAAGAGGGAACCGAGTTCATCGACCGTGTAAAGAACGGCGGCGCTCTCCCGATGATCACCTCCTGCTCACCCGGATGGATCAAGTTCTGCGAGATGTATCACCCCAATCTTCTTCCCAACCTTTCTTCCTGCAAGTCTCCTCAGCAGATGTTCGGTGCAGTTATCAAGACTTGGTATGCTGAAAAGAACGGCCTCGATCCTAAGGATATCGTTTCTGTATCTGTAATGCCCTGTACTGCTAAGAAGTTCGAGATTGCTCGTGACGACCAGAGCGCAGCAGGAATTCCCGATGTTGACATTTCTATCACAACCCGTGAGCTTGCCCGCATGATCAAGCGCGCTCGCATCGACTTCGTAAATCTCCCTGATGAGAAGTTTGACTCTCCTCTCGGCGAGTCTACCGGTGCTGCTGTTATCTTCGGTGCAACCGGCGGTGTTATGGAAGCAGCTCTCCGTACCGTTGCTGAGGTTCTCGAGGGCAAGGAGCTCGATAAGGTTGAGTTCCACGCTGTTCGCGGAATCGACGCTGTTAAGGAAGCTACCCTTAATGTTGCAGGTATGGATGTTAACATCTGCGTAGTAAGCGGACTTGATGCAGTTGATAAGGTTCTCACCGCTGTTGAAAACGGCGAGAAGAACTACCACTTCATCGAGGTTATG
>JAZQER010000055.1:0-19679 GCA_045539095.1 Acutalibacteraceae bacterium
TAGCGTATTTTATCACGCGGCATCTCAGGTGTGACATGGTCGAGGACATCGTACATGACCTCGGTAGGCTCCCCTACCGCAAGTCCGCCGACTGCATAGCCGTCAAGGTCAAGCTCACGGATGACCTTCATATGCTCAACACGAAGATCGTTATAGGTGCAGCCCTGATTGATGCCGAAGAGAAGTTGATTCGGATTTATGGTAGTTTCCATAGAATTCAGTTCAGCCATCTTATTTTTGCAACGGATTAGCCAACGGGTAGTTCTCTCGCAGGAAGCCTTAGAATAAGCGTGCTCGGCAGGATTTTCAACACACTCATCAAAAGCCATAGCGATGGTAGAGCCAAGGTTTGATTGAATCTGCATACTCTCCTCGGGACCCATAAAAATTTTCTTTCCGTCAACGTGGCTCGAAAAGTTTACGCCCTCTTCGGTAATCTTGCGAAGTGATGCGAGTGAGAATACCTGAAATCCGCCGCTGTCGGTAAGGATAGGTCCGTCCCAAGTAGTAAATTTGTGCAGCCCTCCGCAGTCTCGAATGAGGTCATCGCCCGGTCTTACGTGCAAATGGTAGGTATTCGAAAGCATCACCTGACAGTGAAGCTCTTTTAAATCCTCTGCCGAAACAGCTCCCTTTATAGCGCCTGCGGTGGCAACATTCATAAAGGCGGGAGTCTGTACAGTGCCATGCACTGTATTAAACTCGGCTCTTCTGGCAGAGCCTTCGGTTTTAATAAGTTTGTAGTTGTCCATTGTTTCTCCTGATTTTTAATTAATAATGAATAATTATGGTGCCGGCTTTGCCGACAATTTATTTATGTGTGCCGTAGGCACTCCTTAATTCTTTATTTTTCATTATTCATTCTTCGTTTGTTGATTTTGTATCACAAAATCAACATTGCGTCGCCGAAGCTGAAGAAGCGGTAACGCTCTTCTACTGCGGTTCTATATGCGTTCATTGTGTTATCATATCCCGCAAATGCCGAAACAAGCATTATAAGCGTGCTTTCGGGAAGATGGAAATTTGTTATAAGTCCGTCCATACATTTGAACTCGTATCCCGGATAGATAAATATATCTGTGTCACCCGAACACTCTTTAATTTCTCCGTGAAAGGTTACGGCACTCTCTAAAGTACGGCAGCTTGTAGTTCCAACGCATATTACCCTGCCGCCGTTTTTCTTAGTTTCACGTATCAGGTCGGCGGTAGCTTTTGGGATGCTGTAATGCTCGGTGTGCATATGGTGGTTTGTAACATCCTCCACCTTTACGGGACGGAAGGTGCCGAGTCCTACGTGAAGCGTAACATAACCGATATTTATTCCGCTCTGCTTTAAATCCTCTAACATTTCTGGCGTAAAGTGAAGGCCTGCGGTTGGTGCTGCAGCAGAGCCGAGCTCCTTTGAATAGACTGTCTGATAACGCTCCTTATCCTCAAGTTTTTCATTTATATAAGGTGGTAGAGGCATCTGTCCTACTTCATCAAGACATTCAAAAAACTCTCCGTCTGACTGGAATTTCATAATACGGTTTCCATCGGGTAAGACATCATGGACTTCAGCGCGCAGCCTGTCCGAAAAGGTAAATCTGTTTCCCGTCTTTGCCTTTTTGCCCGGTCCAGCAAGACACTCCCAGAGATTTGTCTCAATCTGTTTGAGCAAAACGAATTCGACAACTGCTCCTGTATCGCGCACACCGAAGATACGTGCAGGCAGAACTCTCGTATTGTTAAGGATAAGACAGTCACCTTCTTTTAAATACTGCCCGAGTGAAGAAAATACACTGTGTTCCACCCCTCCGTCTTCTCGGCTGAGCTTTAAAAGTCGAGAAGAGTTTCTCGGCTCTATTGGGGTCTGTGCGATAAGCTCATCGGGCAGGTCGTAAAAAAAATCACTTGTTTTCATAAAATGTACAACTCCGTATGTCACTTTTGCTTTTCTTTTGGCATAAAATGTATTTGACAAACACTTCGTTCAATGATAATATTTATTATATTGGAAAAGTATGTACCTATTATATATAAATTGTTCGTACTTGGCAACCAAAATTTAAAATATTATTTTGATCCTTTGAAAGGAATGTGATTTTTGTGAAGAAATATAATGTAGGAATTATCGGCGCTACGGGTATGGTTGGTCAGCGCTTTGCGACTCTCCTTGCAGATCACCCTTGGTTTAATGTAAAAGTGTTAGCAGCCAGCAGTAGAAGCGCAGGCAAAACATACGAAGAAGCTCTCGGCGGAAGATGGGCTATGAAGACTGAGCTTCCCGAAAAGCTCCGCAACATGGTAGTTCTTGACGCTGCCAACGATATGGAAAAGGTTGCCGCAGAGGTTGATTTCGTATTCTGTGCAGTTGATATGAAAAAGGATGAGATAAAGGCTCTTGAGGAGGCTTATGCAAAACTCGAGTGCCCCGTAGTTTCAAACAACTCGGCTCACCGCTTTACCGATGATGTTCCCATGGTCATTCCCGAAATCAATGCGAATCACACCGCTATTATCGAGGCTCAAAGAAAGCGTCTCGGCACAAAGCGCGGATTCGTTGCAGTTAAATCCAACTGCTCACTCCAGACCTATGTTCCCGCCCTTTACCCCTTAGACGAGTTCGGAGTGAAGAATGTTCTCGTTTGTACTTATCAAGCAATCTCGGGAGCTGGCAAGACCTTTGAGCGTTGGCCCGAAATGGTAGATAACGTTATCCCTTACATTGGTGGTGAGGAAGAAAAGAGCGAAAAAGAGCCGCTGAAAATTTGGGGCAAGGTTGAGGGCGACAAGATTGCCCTTGCTGACAGCCCGAAGTTTACTGCTCAGTGTCTTCGCGTTCCTGTTTCCGACGGTCATATGGCTGCAGTTTTCGTAACCTTTGACAAGAAGCCGACAAAGGAAGAAATTCTTGCAAAGTGGGCAGAATTCAAGGGTCAGCCGCAGGATCTGGAGTTGCCCAGCGCACCGAAGCAGTTCCTACACTATTTCACTGAGGATAATATGCCTCAAACCAAGTTTCAACGTGAGCTTGAGGGCGGTATGGCAGTTTCTGTCGGACGACTTCGTGAGGATAGCCAGTACGACTATAAGTTTGTTTGTCTTTCACACAACACCCTTCGCGGTGCAGCAGGCGGAGCTGTGCTTCTTGCCGAGCTTCTCTGCGCTCAAGGGTATATGGACTAATTTTATTTGAGGTTGAGTATTATGAAGAATACTATTTTTGAGGGCGTTGCAACCGCTCTTGTTACCCCCATGCATGAGGACGGCTCCATTAACTTTGACCGTCTTCGCACTCTTATTGATGAGCAGATAGAAGCAGGTATCCCCGCTCTCGTTATCTGCGGTACTACGGGTGAATCTGCTACTATGACTCTTGAGGAGCATTCCGAGGTTATTAAGGTTGCCGTTGAGCACACTGCAGGCAGAGTAAAGATAATTGCAGGTGCGGGCAGTAACGATACCGCTTGTGCGGCAGAGCTTGCACGCGAAGCCGAAGAAGCCGGTGCAGATGCTCTTTTACTCGTAACTCCTTATTATAACAAGGCAACTCAAGCAGGTCTTGTGGCTCACTATAAGTACATTGCAGAAAGAGTCTCTCTTCCTATAATCCTTTACAACGTTCCGTCCAGAACGGGTGTTAACATCAAGCCTGAGACCTATGCAAAGCTCGCGGATGTTCCGAATATCGTTGCTATCAAGGAAGCGAATGGAGATATCTCTAGCGTTGTTAAAACTAGACTTCTCTGCGGAGATAAGCTCGATATCTATTCGGGCAACGATGATCAGATAATCCCCCTTATGGCGCTCGGAGGAAAGGGTGTTATTTCGGTACTTTCTAACGTTATGCCAAAAGAAACAGTAGAGATGTGCGATAAGATGCTGAGTGGCGACCTTGAAGGTGCAGCTAAGATGCAGATCGAGCTTTCATCTCTTATTGATGCACTCTTTATCGAGGTTAACCCTATCCCCGCAAAGACCGCTATGAACCTTATGGGAATGAATATGGGACCGCTTCGTCTGCCTATGACCGAAATGGAAGAAGGCACAAAGGCTGTCCTTGTGAATGAACTTAAGAAGTTTAAGCTCGTAAAATAAAACATTTTTAGGAAGTATAAAAGATGACAGATATTATTCTCTGCGGAGCAAACGGCAGAATGGGTAGATTTATTACCGATGCAGTGGGTAAAAGAGATGACTGCAGAATAGTCGCAGGTGTTGACCTCAATACAGAGTCTGCCTCAGGTTATCCTGTGTTCGCTACCATTGGTGAAGTGAACATCCCTGCCGATGTAATAATCGATTTCTCCCACCCTGCCCTGCTTGACAGTATTTTAGAATACGTAAAGGAAAGAAATATCCCCGCGGTGCTTGCCACAACAGGATATTCGGCAGATGCCACTGCAAAGATTCGTCGTGCAGCCGAAACTGCTCCGATATTCTTTACCTTTAATATGTCACTCGGCATCAATCTTCTGGTTTCGCTTTCTAAGAAAGTGGCTTCTGTACTCGGCGATTCGTTTGATATCGAGATAGTTGAAAAGCACCACAATCAGAAGCTCGACGCTCCGTCAGGTACTGCAATAATGCTCGCAAACGCGGTAAACGAGGTTATGGACAATAGTATGACCTATGAGTTTGACCGCCATTCAAAAAGAGAAAAGCGTCCCGCAAAACAGATAGGAATCCACTCCATCCGCGGCGGAACGATAGTCGGCGAGCACGACGTTATCTTCGCAGGCAGAGACGAGGTCATCACTCTTTCACATCACGCGGCAAGCCGCGAGGTCTTCGCAACCGGTGCAGTAAAGGCAGCTCTCTTTATGAAGGGTAAGGAAGCAGGACTTTACGATATGAATGATGTTCTTGAATTTTAATTTTAAAAAGACATTGTCGATTGACAATGTCTTTTTTGTTGCCACGCAACGCATTTTCGGTTATACTAACAATATAATGTTTGAGGAGAATTAAATGTGGAAGTGAATTATAAAAAGAAAAAGTATTATAATACTGCAAAATACCCGATACGACAGCCGAGGATAATGACCTTCTTGCTTTATATTGTCAGTAAGGTGGCGTTAATATTCGGTCCGAAATATAAAATTGAAAAGTTTAATATGGAGGGCTTGAAGCCACCCTATATTTTACTTTCAAATCATATGTATTTTATTGATTTTGAGCTTTCGGCTATTGCAACCTTTCCTCACCGCGTCAACAATGTTGCAACTGTCGACGGATATTACCGTCGCCCTTGGCTTATGGAACTTCTCGGTTGTATCTGCAAGCGCAAATTTACAACAGATATCCATCTTATAAAATCGATAAAGAGGGTTTTGCAGAAGGGTGATGTGCTTTGTATGTACCCTGAGGCGCGTTATTCCCCTTGTGGCACGACGGCCATTCTTCCTGAGTCACTCGGAAAGCTTATCAAGATGATGAAGGTTCCCGTTGTTGTAATGATACATCACGGCAATTACCTTTATACTCCTTTCTGGAACTATAGAAAACCTCGCAAGAATGTTCCCCTTTATACCTCACTTACACAAATACTATCTGCCGAAGAGGTGCAGACAAAATCGGTCGAGGAAATAAACGAAGCTGTGAGAACTGCTATGGAATATGATGAATACAAGTGGCAGAAGGAGCAGAATATCGTAATTGACGAACCTTTCAGAGCAGAGGGACTTCACAAGATTCTTTATCAGTGCCCTGCCTGTAAATCGGAGCACGATATGGAGAGCGAAGGCTCAAAGCTTTTCTGCAAGGCTTGCGGCAAAACTTGGGAGATGACAGAGCTCGGTGAACTGAAAGCCGAGAACGGAGAGACAGAGTTTTCGCACATTCCCGACTGGTATGAGTGGGAGCGAGCACAGGTTCGAGCCGAAATTGAGCGCGGAGAATACTCATTTGAGGACGAGGTTGAGGTCTATTCCCTGCCCCGCCCGATGAAGTTTGAGAAATTAGGTCAAGGCAAACTTACTCATGACCAAGACAGAGGATTTGTGCTAACCGGCGAATACAGAGGAGAAAAATATGAGATAGAACGTCATCCGTCGGGAATGTACGGAGTGCATATTGAATATGATTACTGTTATCTCCGCCCCGAGGACTGCATCGACATCTCAACCGAAAAGGATTCTTTCTACTGTTACCCCGTAAAACAAAATGTTGTTACAAAGCTTTCCCTTGCAACCGAGGAAATGTTTAAACTCCATATGGAGAAGGTAAAAAGAGAAAAGGTTAAGAAATAATATTACACCTGCCAAGGATCAAACCTTGGCAGGTGTTTTTTGCTTTAAATATATTCTTTCGGCGTTTTCTGCAATCAGTTGGCTTTCCTTTATGTTGCAAGTTTGAAGTTTACTCATTTTGGGCAGACCCCATATATCAAATAAGCGGGGGCCTATCCATTCGTGATAGTTAGTCTTGTTAAAAACACCTTTCAGTATCGAAAGACACGCTTTTTTCGGCTTCATAAAAATAATCTTCATCGGGTGTTTTATAACCGCAAAAACAAGTTTTGGATAGTGGGCGGTGATATTTGTAAAGGTGATACCCGGATGAGTCACCGAAAGGGTCACTTTATCCTCGTTTTTAAAAAGTTCATACAGAGAAAACATCAGATAACGCTTAGCATTTCCATATACCTTTGAGGCGGCTTTTCTCGTATGGAAATCAATATCATCGGAATCGGTTTTTGAATAGTTATGGGCAATACTTCCGACGACTACTACCCTGCCGCTGACCCGACGAAGTGTGGGCAAAAGCTCTCTTATTATGTAGTAAGGTGATGCAAAGTTTATCTGAAAAACATTGTCGAGCCCCGTCTTGCAAATACGGCGCGGTATACTGTATGCCCCCGCGTTATGGATAAACACGTCGACCGCCTCTTTTTCGAGTTGCTCGGTCGCAGTTCTTACCGAAGAGATATCCTCAAGATCGACAGTAATACATTTTACAGAAATATTGTATTTTTTTACAAGCTCGTCGCGAAAAGCCTCGCTTTTCTCCTTATTTCTGTCGCAGAGTATGATACCTGCGCCGAGCCAAGCTAAATATCCGCAAAGCTCTTTGCCTATGCCCCCCGTCGTACCCGTTACGGCAACTGTCTTACCAATTAAAGATTCGGTATTCGCCTTTAGCCATTTTTCATAAGACATTTGAATCCGCCTTATAATTTTAATTTTTTCTCCAGACCATTTTATCCACAACGCCAGTATAAGACTGAATTATCTTTACGACCTTGGTAGATACATTCTCCTCTACATAATCGGGAACCGAAATTCCATAGTCGCCTGCTTTATTCATTTCTACTGCGGTATCAACAGCCTGCAAAAGGTTTTTCTCATCAATTCCCGCAAGGATAAAGCAAGCCTTGTCAAGCGCTTCGGGGCGCTCGGTAGAGGTACGGATACAGATTGCAGGGAAAGGCTTTCCTATACTAGTAAAGAAAGAGCTTTCCTCAGGAAGAGTGCCCGAATCGGAAACGACTGCAAAAGCGTTCATCTGCAGACAGTTATAGTCGTGGAAGCCGAGAGGCTCATGCTGAATGACCCTCGCATCAAGCTTGAATCCGCTTGCTTCAAGACGCTTTTTACTTCTCGGATGGCAGGAGTAAAGTATCGGCATATCGTACTTTTCAGCCATCTTATTGATAGCGGTAAAGAGCGATGTGAAGTTCTTCTCGGTATCGATATTCTCCTCTCTGTGAGCAGAAAGCAGAATATATTTACCCTTTTCGAGTCTAAGTCGCTTATGAATATCACTCGCTTCGATATTTTTAAGATTTTTATGAAGCACCTCTGCCATAGGTGAGCCTGTAACATAGGTACGCTCTTTCGGTAAACCGCAGTCTGCAAGATATCTTCTCGCGTGCTCAGAATAAGCAAGGTTTACATCACTTATTATATCGACAATACGGCGGTTAGTCTCCTCAGGCAGACACTCATCCTTACAGCGGTTGCCTGCTTCCATATGGAATATGGGGATATGGAGTCTCTTAGCACCGATGACCGAGAGGCAAGAGTTTGTATCGCCGAGCACGAGAACAGCATCAGGCTTGATTTCTGCCATTAACTGATAGCTTTTTGCGATGATATTTCCCATTGTTTCACCGAGATCGTTACCCACAGCATCAAGGTAAACATCGGGATCAGCAAGTCCGAGATCCTTAAAGAAAACACCGTTTAAGTTGTAGTCATAATTCTGACCTGTATGCGCAAGAAGTGTGTCAAAATACACTCTGCACTTATTGATAACTGCAGCAAGACGGATAATCTCCGGACGTGTGCCGACGATTATGAGTAGTTTTAATTTTCCGTTGTTTTTAAATCCTTTAGTCATTTTTATCACACTCATTTTTAAATAATTCGAACTGACTGTAGATTGCTCTTCGCTTATTTGCGTAAGAGTTGGTTTTAATAAGCGACGGCCTTTTTCCCATAACAATTAATACGAGATATCTGAATATCCTGTACACAAAAATAAACGGGTACAGATAGGGCGCTTTATTAAGTATGGGGTATGCGGTATATGCCGAGCTGTGAAGAGATGCCAGCATACTTCTTATCTTGCCTTTTTTTATATCGGTCGACAGCATATCTCCGCTTTTTGAGCGCTCCTGGTTCTTTTTTCCGAAGTTTCCAAGCTCTATAATATCTTTAACTACTTCGCCGCAAAGCTCATCGGAAACATCCTCGCACCATTCAGGTCTTGCACTGCCTAAATATTTGTAACAAACCTCTGTAATTACCGATGCAAAGGTATATGTGCCTGTTGCTTTTAAAAGCGGTATTATATCGTTTTGCCAAAACGGTTCACCATGAGTTTTCTCTACAAAGCACGCCCAATCGCAAAGATGTCTTACTCCTATTCCACCGCTTAGCATATGATGAAGCGTGTGAAGTAGTATAACTACTGCGTGAATATCATCTGTAGGCTTGCGAAATTCGGGATCACCTATTTTCTCAAACTTTGTTTCGGCGTCTTTCAGATACTCTCGGAACTTTTCTCCTGCTGTGCCACTGGGAATTCCCGCTATCTCATAATGCATTTCAAGTTCACTCTTGCCCTTGAAAAAGGCATCATGATATCTGTGACCATCAAACGGCTTATTATAGCCTTCGCTTATAAGTGCTTCGGTTATCTTTTCCTTATGCTTTACATTAATCAGAAAATCGACATCTCCGAGAGCACGTTTTTCAGGGTCCGGATAGTAGTATGCCGCACTCATGCCCTTTAATATTATATAGGGACAGTTTTCTGCTTCAAGTAGGTCTACCAACTCGCTCTGAGATTTTTGTACCGAAAGATTATTTGAAATAACCGCTGTCGAATACCTTAACCACAAAGCGTAAATATCAAAAGGTATCAGTGAAACAATATCTTTGGTAGAATCAAAACACAAGAGCTGCACTGCGTGCGCACGGCTTTCTTTCATTACCGCTTTCCAATCGTCAGCTGAGAGTAATGAAAAATCAAAGCTTCCCTTTGATGTTCCTATTCCAATTTTAACAAGCTCAAGAAACGCCTGCTGTTGTAAATTTAAATCTTTTTCCAAATTTAAACCTCTAAATAAAATGTATCGGGATGCGTAGGGTCAAACTGCTCATTCGCCCACATTATGGTAACTAAGTTTTCGGTATCGCTTAAATTTATGATATTGTGAGTATACCCAGGTAGCATATGCACCGCCTCTATTTTATCGCCTGATACCTCGAAATTTAGAACCTCGTCAGAGCCTACTTTTCGTTGCTGAATAAGTCCCTTTCCGCTTACTACAATAAAGAACTCCCATTTTGTGTTGTGCCAATGTTGACCCTTTGTAATGCCGGGTTTAGAAATATTTACGCTCAACTGCCCGCATTTTTCAGTCTTTAAAAGCTCGGTAAAAGAGCCGCGTGCATCCTCATTCATTTTGAGTGGGAAGCTCGCCTTTTCTTTCGGCAAATACGAAAGATATGTAGAATAGAGCTTCTTTGCGAAAGAGTTAAAGGGTATTTCGGGCATAATGAGTGTCTCAGACTGCTTTTTAAAGGAGTCAAGCAGCTCTACTATCTCGCCGAGGGTTACCTTATGAGTAACGGGCGCGGCGCAGAATTTTCCGCCATCTGTCAGAACGGTATTGATACCGTCAAACTCGCATCGATGCTCTTTACCCTCTAAAGCATTGAGCATTTCTTCAACAAGGTCATCGATATACAAAAGCTCAAGCTGAACAGCGGGGTCATTTACGGTTATGGGCAAATCGTTTGCCATATTGTTGCAAAAAGTTGCAACCGCGCTGTTATAATTCGGACGGCACCATTTTCCGAAAAGATTCGGGAAACGATAAACAAGCACCTTTGCGCCTGTATCTTTACCGTACTCAAAAAACAGGTCTTCTCCTGCTTTTTTACTTCTGCCGTAATCCGAATCATAGCGGCCGATAAGGGTCGCCTGTATAGACGAAGACAACATTACGGGACAAGTGTTATTATATTTTTTTAAAGCATCAAGCAGTGTTGAAGCGAAGCCGAAATTGCCCTTTAAAAAGTCCTCAGGATTTTCGGGGCGGTTTACACCCGCAAGATTAAATACAAAATCCGCCTTCCTGCATGCCTCGTCTAAAAGCGCCTTTGGTGAGTCGATATCGTAAAGATAAAGCTCTTCAACCGAGATAGCAGGACGGGTCCTGTTCTTACCTTCTTTGATATTTTTTAGGTTCAGGGCAAGGTTTTTTCCGACAAAACCCGCAGCACCTGTTATAAGAATGTTCATACGGTTATTTCTCCCAAGCGGCTAACTCGTCGCGGATATACTGAAGAGAAAGCAGTTTTTCCTTAACTTGCTCTACTGTGAGAAGTTCTGTATTGTTGGAATTGAATTCCGTTAGCGGATTGCGCTCTGTATCTCCGTCCTTAAAATACTTATCATAATTCAGTCCGCGTGTATCCGCAGGAACACGGTAAAAATCTCCCATATCGACTGCGTTTGCACACTCCTCATTGGTAAGAAGAGTTTCATAAAGCTTCTCTCCGTGGCGGATGCCGATAACCTTAATCTCGGTATCAGGATTGAAAAGCTCGGCTACGGCCTTTGCCAGAGTCTCAATAGTGCAAGCGGGCGCCTTCTGTACAAGGATGTCGCCGTTTGCACCGTTTTCAAATGCGAAGACAACAAGGTCAACTGCTTCTTCAAGACTCATAATAAATCTTGTCATAGAAGGCTCAGTGATGGTGATGGGGTTTCCTGCCTTTATTTGATCTATCCATAGAGGAATTACAGAGCCGCGTGAGCACATAACATTGCCGTAACGCGTACAGCATATTTTGGTTTTTCCCGAATGGCGCGATTTTGCAACCGCAACACGCTCCTCAAGCGCCTTTGAGATACCCATAGCGTTTACCGGATACGCCGCTTTATCGGTAGAAAGGCAAATGACACATTCAACACCCTCGTCAATAGCTGCAGTGAGAACATTGTCTGTACCCATAACATTGGTACGAACGGCTTCCATCGGGAAGAATTCGCACGATGGAACCTGCTTTAGGGCTGCTGCGTGGAATATGTAGTCAACCCCGTGCATAGCACTTCTTACCGAATCAAGATCGCGCACATCGCCGATGAAGAATTTTATCTTCTCGGCATACTCGGGCATCTTAGCCTGAAACTCATGACGCATATCATCCTGCTTCTTCTCATCTCGTGAAAATATGCGTATCTCTCCGATATCGGTAGCCAAAAAGCCGTTAAGCACAGCGTTACCAAACGAACCTGTACCGCCGGTGATAAGTAACGTTTTATTTTTAAACTGACTCATAACTTCTGTCCCTATTCTTCTTTTATATATTTTCGTGTATATTTGACCGCATTGATAAATCTATACATTGGATTAAACATGATTATAATTTTACAAATTCCAATATGCTTTTCCGACAAACTCTGCCATAAGAAGATCTTCTTCGCTATTAATATCTACCGCTTCAAATTTATTTACTACAAGTATATATGGGTTTGCGCCTATACGACAGCGGAATTTTTTAAGCGATTCCTTTGATATTCCATAGAGTCCGGTAGTCTCTTCATATACCGGCTCCATATCCTGACTTCTCGGCAGTACGCAAGGTCTGTAATTCACAGGTGTTTTACAATACCAGAAGAAGCCTTGTTCTCTAAGCGCTGTAAATGTAGAGTCATAAACAGTACTTCCTACAAGGGTATTCACGGCTTTTTGTATGGTTTTCGGCTGCAGAAATGGAGCGGTCGCAAAAAGCTGAAAATAATAGTCATAGTTTGGATACTGCTCCAAATGATAGTTAAGCAAATCATTTCCGTTCGCAGTATTCCTTGCCAATTCTTCCTTTCTTTCAATGGTTACAACGTTAACCTTTTCGCAATACATTTTAACCTCGTCACTATTTGTATCAACATAGATATCATCGAAGCACCCTGCCTTGATAGCGTTTTCAATAATATGCTGATATAGAGGTTTACCGCAAAGAACTCTGAAATTTTTCCCGAGCACACGTTCCGAGTTCGATTTTATCGGTATAAAACAAGCTGTTCTCATATTTCAATCTCCTTGCCTTTTTTGTTTTTTATAAGTTGTATTATATTACTGCTTTCCTTTGAACAACGTATTATTGGTATATACACCGCCGCGGTTATCAACAAGCACATTAAAAGCAATATTACTATCTGCAGAACAAGATTAGGTATTGCATGAACAAGCCAGCTACCTAAAGTAATACTGCTTAAACCAACCGCGAAACACAATATAACCGATATGAAAATTTTTCTGATATACGGAAGCATTTTCATCTTTAAGAATTTTCTGAAGAACACTGTTGTCTCCCACGGCATCTCAACAAATACCAAAGCCGCAATAGAAGATATTATAACTCCGGCAAGCCCGATTATTTGAACCATTAGGATGTTCAATATAAGGTTGACAACCACTGATACATATGGCATCCAGAAGGTTTCTTTCCACATTCCCGCAGCTTCTTTAAACATAAACAGCGTGTGTCTTGTGCTCTTGACAAAATAGTATATAGCAAGCCAAACCGTTATCTCATAACCGAGGAGATTTTCTTTGCCAAGCCACAGTTCCATAAACGGTTGATATAAAACAAGGAAACAGCAGGTGCAAAAAGCGCTGACCGCCATATTTAATGTAAATATTGTTTTGAAAATACTATAACTCCGCTCTTTTGTTTTTGTAACTAAAACATTACCTATTGTAGACTGGATTGCCGAAAAAACAGTCGATTCTATAGCATAAACTGCTGCCAAAATCGAATAGTAGTTTGTGTATTTGCCAAGAATGACAAGACCTAAAAAACTCGAAATAACTATCGAATCAACCGAAGTAAACACTACCGCTCCGAGCTTATTACCTATAAGAGCGCCGACACGCGTCAAGATGTCCTTTCGGTCTTGCTTATCAAGTTTTGATTTCACGCTTAGATACTGAGGATACCTCTTATTGACAACAACATTTATTGCAAAATTATTTGCCAAGGTAACTATCGGCAATACAATTACAAAAAGATAATAGTTTTTAAAAATTACCAATACAGCTATCTGCAGAAGATGCGATGCCATACTGCGACACATTTCAATAACGCTATGAATGTCGTTGCGCATAGTTGCAATAAGCAGAGCGTTTTTATATGCGAAAAAGAAATAACTTATGCTCGTATTAATCAAAAACACGAGAAATACAATATGAATATTAATGTCTGTCGGATACTCCGTACCCTCTGCAATAAACATTTCGATATTGGGTAGAAGTATAAGCCCGCCCAACAGAATGACGCTCCCTACAATTCTATAAACCTTTTTATAAAAGTCAAGCAATGCAGCAATCTTTTCATTATCATTTTCAGCTACAGGTTTGTACATAGAGTACACTATAGCAGAACTAAAACCTAACTCCGAAAGGCTAAGCATATTAAGAATTGAAACAAAAAGACTATCAACGCCAACATAAATATTGCCGAGTGTATTGATAATAGCAGTTCTGACAAAAAACGGCAGAAGCATAACTATTATCTTAGATACAAGCCCAACAACTATATTTTTAATTGATTGATTCGCAAGCAACTTAACCATCAACATCCTTTTAAAATTTGGGGGCATCTGATTATGAATATAACACCATAATAAAGGCCTATCTTTTCATAAACGCAAATTATTTTATCAAATTCCTAAAAATAATAATTGCAAACAAATTTAAACCTTATTTCTTGTTTGTAAGTGTATGATATACTTTAACAAGTTTTTTATTTCTAGCCAGAAAATATCTAATTGAATACATAAATATCCAAAAGTTTGTATTGGGAGCATACTTGTTTGTTCTTTTGAGCATTTTTTTAAGTTCAAGTGTAAACTCGGGATGATCGGACGAGAGTTGTTGAGCCATGAACTTGCCTTTATTTTCCTTAAAAAAAGATAAATCAAATATGCCTTCGTATTTATCTAATATATCTAAAGCATAAAGAGCAGTTATCGTTCTTCTGCACTTTCTGCATTTTCCGCAATTCAGTTTGCTTAACACGGTGTTTTTTTGAGCGTAAAAATCTTTGTTTTGCTCAACTGCGCAAACCTGAAGATGTCGTTGCACTATTGGATTATTAGCTATATAAATACTTTTCTCAAGCCGGTCGACGTCGCCCCCTGTAGAGTATATCCGAAGCTGATTTGTTGAAAAACAATCGAGTGCCAAAAGGTCAAAATTCGAACCGTCACTCATCTCCTTGTGATCCACAGTAAAGTCACTAATAGAATAACTTGATGAATAATAATATACCGAAAACAGTTTTGCCAAAGCATATGGCGCGCTTGCATACTGCGCTCCATAATAGTAGTTATAAATAAACTGCTCATTATAAAAAGAATATAGATTTGAATATACAAAAACGGATTCAAGCCCGAGTTCTTCGGCTATTTTCTCTTTCTCGGTTTTCTCTTTTTCAAACCACTCTCTGATTCTATCGTCGTTATTATCTTCGGTCGAAATATTATTAAATAAGAGATGTGTAAGCTTATAGCTACCGTTTTCCTCACCGTACTTTAACGCGGTGTAAAACGAATCAATTCCTCCCGAATTTCCGGTTCCAACAGCATTCTGAGAAATAATCGGGTCAGTAATGGCTTCAGCGCTAATCGATATACACTGTAAATCCGGCATATTTTGAGATATTACCGATATGTAAAAATGTCTAAGTTGAAAAAGAAGCTGTTCCGTTACACCTACCTCACAAACAATATCCTTTTCTTCATTCATCGCCGAATGTAAAAGTCCTAAAACAAAAGCGTCAGAGCGATCGTAACACAAATACTCCGCATACTTTTTATCAACCTCATAATAAAGAGTACGCATCTGTCCGTCCTTCTGGATATCTGAACAAAGTCGCACCTTATCTCCCTCGATTTCGGTAATATAGGGCTTGCCAATAATTATTTTTTCATGGGTCTTTACATTATCCATAATGCACACCTTCTAATTCTTTATATCTTCAAGAGAACTTAGTATTTTTACATTTTTAAGGTTGAGCGTATCATCCGACATATAGCCTTCTAGCACCTTACTATAATGTTGCGCCATAGGATTATCTTTAAGGGAACAAAGCGGATACAAATAATATGCGATTGGACTGCAAGCGAGTGCGGTTGTTACGGTAAGTATACTTCCTGACAGAGAGGTTAAGAAAAACATGCCGTCATAACGACCGTTTATGACCAGCGCTTCAAGCGGCGCAGCCGACTCCTCTTCAACAACAAAGCCTGCATTTACATACTTTGTTTTATCATCTCTCGGATGAACCTTAACGAGAAGATTTTCCTTTCCGACAACGCCAGCTATCATATTAGCAAGTTCTAGCTCGCCGATAGGTTGTCCGCCCTCAATATCATATATGCAAGGCAGATACAGATATTTCTCGTCTCGTACTCCGTCGTTTGTACCGATATCAAAAATTTCATTAATAATCCAGCGCAGGTCTTTATCCTGATTTAAAATCTTTGGAATAGCAACAGCATTTAACTCTCCGTTATAGGCTTTTGGATTGAAGCAATAAAAAGCCTCGCATTCGCTTCTCATATTATTGAGGCCTAAAAGCGATCTCAACTTATATATAGCCTTTAACTCACCGCAGGTTTCCGATTTTGTCTGATAGGAAAAAATCCCCTCTTCAAACCTATTGCAGACCATATTTTTATTTTTCCTCTTTAGATAGGCATAAATATGGTGCGCCGGAATGTCATAGTTATATCCGATAAGTTCATCAAAGCTCAAAGCATCATCGATTCCTATATGGTTTTTTCCATAAAACCCATACCATATATTTTTCAGACGGTCGAAGATGTTTTTTCGGCTTATAGTCGCGTTGATATCATAAAACCAAATCTTTTTAAAGAAGCCGCTCTTTTCAAGACGGGCAAATACCTCTCGCGCTCCTTTTGAACTGTCTGTAAGAATAAGATATACATTGTCATTCTTTTTCAGAGTGATTTTCATCTGTATTGCTACTATTAACTGATAATAGGTGTTGCAAATAAACAGTATATTTTTCATAATTCTATGCCTTATAACATTATTTTTTTAATCGTATCCTTTGACCTGTCCTACATAAAAGTCTGAATATATTCGGCGAAAAATAAAATACTCGTAAAGCGATTCGCCTCGAAAAGGGAATTACCTTAATATTTTTTATTATATCTGACTTATTCCGGGATAAAAATTCCATCGGAATTAAAAGGTCAAGTTCTGTCTCTCCTAAATAATAGTAATTAAAACAAGTGCTTATTGCAAAATGCGCAGCCTTTGCGCAACACTTACCTGCAATATCCGGATGATGTACAACAGAGTAATCGTAATGTTCTTTAAATCCCAAAAATATATGATACGGCTTTAATGGGTTTGGTTTTCTGGATATCCCCGTAGGATTCACCCGATAGTTATAGTACGGCTCAGCTACAAACCCCACCGTTTCTGCTGCGGCAAAAGCCTTAAATGTGGTCGGGATATCCTCATAAAGTCTTCCCTCGGGAAAGCGCACACCATCCCAGCATTTTCTTCTATATAGTCCTTGGACAACCTGACTTCCGATAGTGTCGAGAAGAATCTCCCTAGTGATACGACTACCGTCATAAATAGAACCAGTCGGAAAATGTTCAAAACAAGGTTCGATCGCTTGTTTGCCATCGGTCTTTATACCCTCACAACAAACAATATCAAGAGTATATTTAATCATCATATCCATCATAACGCGATATGCATCTGTTTCCAGCCAATCATCACTGTCAACAAAGGCAATGTATTCGCCTGTACAGGCATCAAGCCCTGCATTACGCGCCGAGGATAGCCCTCGGTTTTCTTTATGTATGACTCGAACTTTTTCATTTTTTTGCGCATAGCTATCACAAATAGCCGCGCTACCATCCGAGGAACCGTCATCAATAAGAATTATCTCCAGAGCACTGTAGCTTTGCCCTATAAGAGAATCAACACATTGCTCAATATACTTTTCCACATTGTATACGGGAACTATTACACTAATTAATGCTTGACTCACTCTTTCACCGCCATTTCACTATTCGACCGCTCAGGATGATCTGTATAGGCGCATAATATCCAGAAAATCGCCGAGCATACTCCCGGACCGTAAGGCGGATACCCTTCAAGCACAGATTCAACCAAATAAAAAACTGTTAAATAACAAACTACCTTTGTAACCGCACTAACCTCTCCAATATTTTCTTCCCTGAAATACGCAAAATTTTTGATCATGCGAGCAAGCCACGGCAATAATGCAGCGATACCGCCAAATATACCCAATGCGGCAA
The DNA here is from genome assembly GCA_045539095.1 of Acutalibacteraceae bacterium. Taxonomy (GTDB): domain Bacteria; phylum Bacillota; class Clostridia; order Oscillospirales; family Acutalibacteraceae; genus SFWF01. The sequence goes on from JAZQER010000055.1 coordinate 17,815, forward strand.
ACACTCCAATATACAGGCAATCTACATAATAGTCCCCTGTTCCTGCCCAAAAATTATTGCCGAAAACTTCTATCGCTTTTTGCCAATATCCAAGTCTTCCGCTGGAAAATTCATCCATATCGGCGCCCTCGTATCTGTCCAAAAACAACGCATGCCTTACAACACTCCAAAGATTGTCATTCGAGATTATTACAATAAGTACAATGACAAATACTATAAAGATTAAAAATCTTTTCTTAATCGATCTCTGCGACAAAAAATAAAATAATAATACACACGCAAATCCGAGCAAAGCCGTACGACACTGTAAAAGTAATGATACCGTGATTAAGTAGCCCACACACAATAGGCGCAACAATGATTTAATTTTATTTTCTTCTTTAAAATAAAACAACAAAATAATTGCTGCTGACATAAATATCTGAGCTGCCGAGTTTTTCGATGCATACAGATAAACCTCTGATTCTATCCAAGAACTCATCGACGGAACATATGTTACGTGTAAGTAGATTGCCAAAAAAACAGTGCATACACAGTATACTTTAAGCACCGTATTTAACTGTTTAGCCACCATATTGCCGGCCTGGTAAGAAACAATATATACAAAGAGCGGTATTAAAAGCACTTCGAAATAGTTGCTCAAAGAAACTGCTGACGAAGACATTGAAGTAATATAATTATGAATAAGTATAAAAATTTCCGAAAATATGAATAATAGCATATAACGGGTTATTGTTACCGTTCCCTTTGAGAAGATTGCTACGGCAAACAGAATTACCCACGACACATACATTAACGGCCTAAAATATTGCTGATACTCAAGCATTTGGGAAAAAATTGTGAAAATTAACGCTACCGAAAACAAAAACGGTATCGTGATGTTATTTTTTGTAGTATTCATTAACTATCCCTTCTTTTAGTAAACCAATGCATACGGTTGACTCTCGCCAACTTAACAAGAATCTCTAAATGTCTTTCCGCCATTTTTTCGACTGTGTAGCCTTTTATTGTTTCAAGGCTCTTTTGCGCCATTTGCTCAGCTTTATTATCCGCCAATACAGCTTTTATCTTTTCGGCGAGCGCCTCGCTGTCACCGACGGGCACTATATACCCGTTTTCGCCGTCCTGAACAAGTTCAAGTCCCGCTATGCAACGGTCGGTTGTAATAATGGGCAGTCCATTCGCCATAGCCTCATTAATAACAAGCCCCCAAATATCCTCTCGGGTCGGAAGAACAAAAAGGTCTGCGGCTTTATAATACTCTTTAAGCTCAGGCTTCGTTTTAAAGCCTTCAAAATGGATATTATCAAGACCCAGTTCTTCCTTAAGTTTTAAATACTCCTCCGTCGGTATCCCGCCAACAATATATATACCTGTATTCTTAGGCAGCTTTGCTGCCGATCTTAGTAGCACATCAAAGCCTTTTCGGTAGATGAACTGACCTACTGATAAAACAATTTTTTCCTCAGTCATACCAAGTTTTTCCCTCAGAGCGAGCTTTTCCTCACGGGTCGGCAGTTTCGCAATAATGTCCTCGTTTTTAAGAGAGGTAAACGGATATCTGTTTATCTTTTTCGGCACAGCACCGTAATACTGCAAGAACTTATCAGATTCGGCGCTTGAACTGAAATAAGAATGAGCATGGCTTATTATAAACTTCTTCAACTGCTTTTTAAGCGGATTTTCATCTTCTCTGATTATACCCCCGTCTATTTCGAGGGAAAAAGGAATCCTACTGAAAATAAGTTTGAAAATCGCCAACATTTCGGTTTTATACGCATAATTTGTTGCAATTATAAAATCATACTTGTTCTTTTTTATATTTTTTAATACAGAAAAATTGAATTTATTTTCCTTAATTTCTC
>JAZQER010000056.1:0-4068 GCA_045539095.1 Acutalibacteraceae bacterium
CAGGCAAGAGCCTTACTAACTCTTACGATGCTCTTAACCGCCTTATCTCAAGGCAGATAGGCACAGCCTCAGGTCTTACCACAAGCTATACCTATAAAAACGGTATAAACGGTACTACCTCATCTCTTGTAGATACTGTAACCACCGCAGAGGGCGTTTTCAGCTATACATATGATGCTAACGGAAATATACTGACAATTTCCAAAAACGGCATATTACAGGAAAGTTACACCTATGACGAGCTGAACCAGTTAAAGACCGTAACCAAGGGCACCGACGTTTATGAATACACCTACGATAACGGCGGTAATATCTTAAACGTTAAGCTAAACGGAACGGTTACAGACACCTACACCTACGGTGACGATAGCTGGGGCGACCTCTTAACCTCATACAATGGTCAGACCATTACCTATGACGCTATAGGTAATCCGCAGACCTACCGTGACGGAATGAGCTTCGGCTGGGTGAACGGCAGAACACTTTGCGATATTTTCATAAACCGTAACGGCGCAAGAGCGTATATTCTTATCGTCTCAAACAGTGACGGATACCGCATATCTAAGTGCGTCTCGGGAAACGGTGATTATGCAACAAGACCAAACTACTTCTATGAATACAACGGCAGTCTGCTTGTCCGTCAGACTTGGGGAAACAATACTATCTGGTTCCTGTATGATGAGAGCGGTAATTCTGTCGGTTTTACCCTGAACGGAACAGAATATTACTATATTAAAAATCTCCAGGGCGATATAACCGCTATTGCAGACGCAACAGGAAATATTGTTGCGAAATATACGTATGATGTATGGGGTAAGATTTTATCCGTTACAGACGGAGCAGGAAACGACGTTTCGGCAGATTCAAGCCATATCGCGAATATTAACCCGCTGAGATATAGGGGATATTACTACGATACCGAGACAGGACTCTACTATCTTCTCTCTCGTTACTACGATCCTGTGACAGGTAGATTTATTAATGCGGATGGATATGTTTCCACCGGGCAAGGCTTTACCGGCTTTAATATGTTCGCGTATTGTGGAAATAATCCGGTGAATTATTGTGACCCAAATGGTTGCGCCCTAATAAGTATATTTGCTGCCATATTTCTCGGTGGCATGCTTGCGGTCGGCTTAAGCGGATGTTCAGAACCGGAGCCTGCAGCACCAGCAGCACCGTCTAATCCGTCGTCCTCTAACACATCAAGTTCAGCATCTACTGTACTAGATTTAACACCTTCACAAAAAGAAGATCAACTTGTGGTGGCGCTAACAATTTATGGTGAAGAGCACGGCAGGTTAATAAACGATGATTGGCAAGATGGACAGAGAGCTGTTGCTGCTGTCATTTTAAATCGACAAATGGCTCAAATATCATATCTAGGTACAGATTTGAATACCATATGCACTAACGGACAATTCAGTGGGTATTTTGCAGCTAACAAAGCTAGAAAAGATGGGATACCTTTTGACACTTTAGCTTGGGATTCTGCAATGAATTTGGCTGAACATGTAGTGAGAGGAGATTATGAGGGCATTTGTGCTCCTTCAGGTATAACCCGCGATCACTTATATTTTAATAAAACTACAACTTTTAATAGAAATGTTGTTACAAACTGCGGAAAATTTTCGTTTGGCGAAGGGACATCACTGGTTACGCCATTAGGCGTTATTTCTTATGGCGGAAATACATTTTTTTATCACTGATGGATGGAGTGTAACGAAATGAATAAGTTATTCTTGTTGTTTGTTTGTGCGATATGTTTATTAACTGTATGTTATAACACCAACCTTTCTTCGACTCAATTAGAGAGCATTTTATACGCTGATGATTGGTTAGAACAAATTGAGCGATCCGGATGGATGGTTCACAATCAAGCTGAAGGGTATTTTTCAAGCATCTCAAATAACAAACAGAACATTTATATTATTAGTAAAGCTTACGATGAGAGTTCATTGTTTCACTATTCGCGTTTGGCGATTGAAATCGAAGAGAACGTGTTCTTTTTCAATTTTGGGAAAGAATATCATGGTAGTTTTGCTGATGTAATAAGTGTTGGAGATGTTGATGGAGATGGAATGGATGAGGTTGCAATCCTAAGTACGATAGGTCAGTCAGGCGGAGCTGGACAATATGAGGCACGCGTTTTTAAAATTAAAGAAAATAGCTGTTCGGAGATATTTTATTCTTCGTCTAAAGAACCCTTCAACACAGGATTCACTAACATTTTATGCGATAATTATATTATCACTATTAAGAATGCTTTTACAAATTATGAAGCTAATTTTGATTTGAGGGAGAAATACGAAGGCATTTTTTATGACGATAAAGGTAATTTGATAAAAAGTGCCAATGTTTTCTGTGACAGCTTTAATCACTTTAATTTGATAGACATTGAGAAAGACGGAATTTATGAAGTGGCTTGTTCTCAGTACGTTTCTCTATATGATCACTCTGACTATATTGGTGAAGCTAAGAGTGTTTTAAAATTCAATGTTCATAAGAAGAATTTTGAAGTGTATGATGCATCTTTTTGCCAAGAGTTGAGTCAATCAGGGTAAGACATAGATAACACAGGGGACGGTTAGCGGATAAGACAGGATAAGACAGGGGATAAGACAGGGGACGGTTCTCTGTCTTCGAGACAAGGGGACAAGGGGACGAACACAAGGGGACGGTTCTCTGTCGTTTAACAAAAAACATATATAAATATAAGGCTCTGAAGAAATCTATCTTCGGAGCCTTTTTATGTAATTTTCTAGTATTATATAAAGTACAGATCCGTATCCCAAGCGGGGACAGAGGGGAGATGGCGCATATATATTTTGTAGTCGTCGCGGTACTCCAAAACCTTTAAGGATAACAGAAAATAATCCGCGCTTTTGTGATATGCCGCGATACGCATTTTAGGTTTATCGCGTTTTATAGTCTTTTCTGCGCCGATAATAGCAGAGTATTCTGCACCCTCGACATCAAGCTTGATATAGTCAAAAGACTTGTCCTCAGCAATACTGTCAACCGAAACGGCGGGAATTTCCTCGCCAACACCGATAGCAGAGCCACGCGACGCTTTTTTAGCAAAGGAGACAGTGCCCACCTTATCTGATACAGCCGCGTTTATACGTTCAATATTTAATCCCTGTGTATTATCACACAATTTGCGAAAGCTTCTTTTGTCGGGCTCAACTGCCGTAATATGTGAAAACTCACCGACTCTAGCACAAAAATGCAGTACCGTGTCACCGTTATAAGCACCCAAATCCAAAAAGGACGAGCCTTTTTCGAGTTTCAGTATATTCTTGAATGGCTCAGTCTTATCAACCTCGCAGTCAAAAAGCCGAGATATATCTCCGTCGAGCTTGAATAGTACCGTATTTTCAAAGGTTTTTTTAGATTGCTCATCGGCAAGCAGGGAATAGACCCGATGAATCTCGTCGGCGTGCTTTTTTGCAAATTCCATATTAAATATCTCGCCACCCGCAACGGGCACCTCGGGAGCAAGTAGAGTGTGCCGTGCCATTATACGCTTTACGTTGGAAAGGACTTCGGGTCGGTCCGAGCCAAAGGAGAAGAGCGCAATAAAGTCATCGAAGCTATCTTCAGCTTCTTTCAGCGATAAAACCCGAAAACCGCGGTATGTCCGCTCGCGCACAAAGCCGTCAGAAGCAAAAACACCGTTGACCGCGATACCGAGTCGGGACAGTTCGGTTATTATCTTATCTGCGCCGTTTCCCGTACCGTAAAGCAAAATGGGCTTTTCCTCGGATTTCAGCCTCTGCCATATATCCTGCATTTTTCACACTCCCTAATAAAAATTTAAAGCACCGACAGAGTCGATGCTTTATTTGGTGCCGGTGGCGGGGGTCGAACCCGCACGGTATCGCTACCAACGGATTTTGAGTCCGCCTCGTCTGCCAATTCCAACACACCGGCGTGTGATGCTTAAATAGTATACCACACGGCGAGGAGTTTTTCAATATGTTTTCTGAATTTTCCGTTTTTATTTTTCTATCTATATATTGACAACCGCGTACACGGGTGTTATAATATACCTAAGTTTAATAC
>JAZQER010000057.1:0-3397 GCA_045539095.1 Acutalibacteraceae bacterium
CTTGTGGTTAGAGCGAAGGAACTTGATAAGCTCATACTCATCAATATCGCCGTCCTTTGCACGGATAACTATCTTGTTAGCATCGGCAGAAACTACAGTTCCTGCGCGTTTAGCGAGCACTACAACACCAGAGTCAACAGCCGCTTTATACTCAATACCTGTGCCGACAAAGGGTCTCTCGGTAACGAGAAGCGGAACAGCCTGCTTCTGCATGTTCGAGCCCATGAGTGCACGGTTGGTATCGTCGTTTTCAAGGAAGGGTATCATAGCGGTTGCAACCGATACTACCATCTTCGGAGAAACGTCCATAAACTGAACTCTCTTAGGATCGGTCTCAATGAAGTCGTCAAGGTGACGTGCATTGACCTTTGCGCGAAGGAAGCTTCCGTCCTCGCCGAGCGGCTCGTTAGCCTGGGCGATGATATACTCGTCCTCTTCGTCTGCAGTCATATAAACAACATCGTCAAGTACCTTGCCGTTTTCCACTCTGCGAAGCGGCGCTTCAATAAAACCATACTCATTTATCTTTGCGAAGGTCGCGAGATAAGAGATAAGTCCGATGTTAGGTCCTTCAGGAGTCTCTATCGGACACATTCTTCCGTAATGGGTGTAGTGAACGTCTCGAACCTCGAAGGAAGCGCGGTCACGCGAAAGACCGCCGGGACCAAGTGCTGAAAGTCTGCGCTTATGAGTAAGCTCAGAGAGCGGGTTGGTCTGGTCCATAAACTGAGAGAGGGGCGACGAACCGAAAAACTCCTTAATAGCAGCAACTACAGGACGAATATTGATGAGCGACTGAGGAGTGATAGCATCTGCATCAGAGGACTGAATAGCCATCTTCTCACGGACAACTCTCTCCATTCTCGAAAAGCCGATTCTGAACTGGTTCTGTAAAAGCTCGCCTACAGAACGGATACGACGGTTGCCGAGGTGGTCGATATCGTCGGTAGTTCCGATATCATAAGGAAGATTTATGAAATAGTTAACGGTAGCTAAAATATCGTCAACGGTGATATGCTTAGGAATGAGGGCGTTGATATTTGCGCGGATAGCTTCTGCGATATCCTCCTCGTTCTCGTTGTTCTCAAGTATCTCCTTAAGAACCGAAAATGAAACATTCTCATTAACTCCCAGCTCCTTTGTGTCAAAGGAAACAAAGTTAGAAATGTTTACCATACCGTTTGTGAGAATCTTAAGCTCTCTCACGGCGCCTTCTGCGTCCTCGGACTTTACATAAGCCTCGCTGACGCCCTTGTTCTGGAGCATAAGCGCGGTTTCTTTTGTAACAACGGTATCGGGCTCTGCAATTATTTCGCCTGTCATAGGATCAACAACAGGGCGGGAAAGAACCTTACCGGTAAGTCTGCCAACAAGATTAAGCTTCTTGTTATACTTATAACGTCCTACTCTGGACAGATCATATCTATGATCGTCAAAGAAGAGCTGAGACAGATAGTTCTGCGCTCCGTCTACAGTAGCAGGCTCGCCGGGGCGAAGTTTCTTATAAACCTCGATAAGAGCATCGTCAACATTGTTGGTAGCATCCTTATCAAAGGTCGCAGCAAGACGTTCCTCATCGCCTACCATTTGTCTGATCTGCTCGTTAGAGCCCAGACCCAACGCTCTTATAAAGGTGGTAATGGGAAGCTTTCTGTTCTTATCTATTCTAACATAGAGTACATCGTTAAGGTCGGTCTCATACTCAAGCCAAGCGCCTCGGTTAGGTATAACAGTAGCCGAGAAAAGCTTTTTACCTGTCTTCTCCTCTATCTTAAGTCCATAATATGCGCCGGGAGAACGAACGAGCTGTGAAACAATAGCACGCTCTGCTCCGTTGATAACAAAGGTTCCCGATTTTGTCATTATCGGAAAATCACCAAGGAAGACTTCGCTTTCTTTGATTTCTCCGGTCTCGTTGTTTAAAAGACGAGCCCTGACACGCAGGGGTGCGGCATAGGTGGTATCCCTCGCCTTACACTCCGTAACATCATACTTCGGCTTTTCATCAAGTCTGTAATCGATGAAATCAAGCACAAGATTACCAGTGTAGTCGGTGATAGAGGACATATCGGCAAATACTTCCTTCAGTCCTTCCTCTACAAACCACTTATACGAATCCTTTTGAATTTCAATGAGGTTGGGCATTTCAACAACTTCATTGATTTTCGAAAAGCTCATTCGTTCAGTGTTTCCGAACTTTACCGGTCTTACCATTGCTTCAGACGCCATAAGCTTTAATCACTCCTTATTTATTATACACAGCAAAAAATTGCTGAAATATTACAAAATTCTGCAATTTTTACTATACCTTAATGCCTGTATTTAGGCATAGTGAGCCATATTGACCCATTATCAGTGAATTTACATTATAAATCAGGAAAGTCAATATGTCAATACCCTTTTGGAAAATTTTTTCAAAAATTATGACGATAAAAAATGGGCGGATACATCCGCCCTTGGTTAAACATTTTATTTATATCCTACTTATCGTAGGTGTATTCGCTATGGTATAAGGAAGCAATATTCCCTACTATTCTGAAAACACAGAGGACCGTCCACTTGTGTTGCTATACCTTACTCTTTTGTCAAGACAGAGAACCGTCCCCTGTCTTTGAACACATAGAACCGTCCCCTGTGTTAAGCGTCGTAAGACAAAGAACCGTCCCCTGTCTTTGTGTTATTGTCTCCCTTTTTGCAATTTTACTGCTCTTTTGGTTTCACGCTAACCGTCCCCTTGTCTCCCTCCCCTTGTCTCCTTAGTCCCTCGTCTTATTCTATTTCAGTAAATTCTACAACTTTGTTTGAATGCTTTCCATAAACAACTCGTGCTTTACAGCGATTTTTTGAAGAATTCACGGTTCCACTGGGTGCTTCAACAAAAACATCGCAATTATCAATAAGTTGCAAGATGTCAGTATATTTATTACTTTTGTCATAGTAATAAACGACATTACCTGTATATGTGATGAATGAATTTTCTTTGACGTCAATTAATGGTTTAGAGATTTCATAAGTTTTAGTTATAGTAATAGCGATTAAAAATATTGCGCCTAAGGTATATAATATTTGTTTCTTAAACACAATATCTAAATATGAAAAAAATTTAACAACAGCGATAATGCTGAATATGACCATTATACATAAAATAACCCATTCGATAACATTAAAAAAAATTTCATTTTTTAATACTTTTTCATATTTTTCCATTATTATATCCCCTTAAATGCTATTATCCATTTAAAAATAAAATCAATTACATTTTCCGTAATGGTAAAGTACAGTGAAATTTTTTTACTTGCCACTTTGAAAGATTTTTTAATTTCAACTTTCTTTGCAGCTATTTGTTTTTTGGATTTGCCATACTTCTTAAGGGAGACAAGGGGACGGTTCTCTTGTC
>JAZQER010000058.1:0-23450 GCA_045539095.1 Acutalibacteraceae bacterium
ATCTTCACAGCACTGGTGGGTAGCGCCGTCCTCACCTACCGAGATACCTGCATGGGTAGCACCGATGATAACATTAAGGTGGGGATAACCGACAGAGTTTCTTACCTGCTCAAAGGCTCTGCCTGCGGCAAACATTGCAAAAGAGCTTGCAAATACCTTTTTGCCTGTTGCGGCAATGCCTGCTGCAATGCTTATCATATTCTGCTCTGCGATACCGCAGTCGTAAAATCTATCGGGGAATGCCTTTTTAAAGCCCCCTGTTTTAGTAGCCTCTGCAAGGTCAGCATCGAGAACTATAAAATCGTCTCTTTCCTGTCCGAGTTCAACAAGGCTTGCTCCATATGAGTCACGTGTTGCAACCTTTTTAATATCAGCCATTTTTATCTCCTCCTTACATTAACTCTGCAAGCTGTGCATCAAGCTCAGCGCAGGCGGCGGCATACTGCTCATCATTCGGTGCCTTGCCGTGCCAAGAACACTGATTCTCCATAAAGGAAACTCCTCTGCCCTTAACTGTATTCATAATAACAGCGGTAGGCTTTTCGGTCTCAGCTTCAGCGGCAGCGATAGCGGCCTCTATCTCACCAAAATCATGTCCGTTGATAACGATAACATTCCATCCAAAAGCGGCGAATTTTGCGTCAATAGGTGCGGGAGAGTTTACCTCCTCAATAGGTCCGTCGATCTGAAGTCCATTGAAATCTACAAAAGCGGTGAGGTTTGAAAGCTTTTTATTGCCTGCGAACATTGCTGCCTCCCAAACCTGACCCTCTTCACACTCGCCGTCACCGAGGAGTGCGTAAACTCTGAAGGAATCACCGAAATGCTTGGCGGAAAGAGCCATTCCGCAAGCAGTAGAAATTCCCTGACCGAGTGAACCGGAAGACATATCAACACCGGGGATACCCTTCATATCGGGGTGTCCCTGAAGGCGAGATGTAGTCTTACGGAGAGTAAGAAGCTCTTCAACATCAAAATAGCCTCTGTGCGCAAGGGTTGCGTAAAGCACAGGCGCCGCATGACCCTTCGAAAGCACAAAACGGTCACGATCAGCCATTTTGGGATTCTTCGGGTCGATGTTCATCTTCTCAAAATAAAGGTAAGTGAGAAGGTCTGCTGCTGACATAGAGCCGCCGGGATGTCCTGCCTTTGCGCTATGTACAGAATCGATAATGCTTCTTCGAATCTTCAGAGACATTATCTTTAATTCTTTAATTTTCTTTGCGTCCATGTTTCTCCTCCAAAACTAAATTTTTTGTTTTGATAAATAATTTATAAAATCTGCAACTGCGCCGTGGGCACAGGAACAGGTTATATACTCTGCTATTTGTTTTAAATCGTCGGGCGCGCCTGCTGTTACGGCGGCAATATCGACCTCTTTTAGCATTTCAACATCATTATAATAGTCTCCTATACCGAAAAGACCACCCTTTTTGATATTAAGAAGTAGCCGAAGCTTGTGAAGAGCCGTGCCTTTGGATACGCCCTTCGGCATCTGTTCTATGTATTTTTTTATGACACCGCCGATATTCGCGGTACTCTCATAAAAATCGCAGCTATCATTATATATTTCATCGCAAATGCACCGAAGTTTTATTCTTGTATCCTCACTGTCGGGAAGATAGAGTACCTTCAGCCAATCTTCATCCTTTATCTCATCATAACTCTTGAAAACCGCGGCTATTTTTTCATATTCCTCGTGAATGTCGGTCTCGGTATTTTTCGCAGGGACATAACAAACATCTTTTGTATGGACCTCTATTCCGACCTTAGGAATATTCTCTATAACATATTTTGCAAGCAGCTTACCCCGCTCACCTATAGCGGAAAAATCAAGCGTTTCATCCTTTGAAAAGTCATAAATCAGCGCGCCGTTAGCCGTTGCGCTTGGACCAATCTTGCTTTTATCTATAATTTCAAAAACCGAATAAAGCGCTTCCTTGCTTCTTCCAGAGGATAAAGCAACTATACCGCCCTCTTCTATAAAATAATCTATTCTTTCTAAATTTACCTTAGGTATTTTACCGTGGCTTACAAGGGTTTCATCAACATCACACGCAAGTAAGCAACTATCAAAAATCCCCATTACCTCACCTTTTTCAAAAAAACCTTAAAATAATCGGGAAGATCACTCTCAAACTCCATATATTCTAGGGTTTTCGGGTGAATAAAGCCTACTTTTTTTGCGTGCAGACACTGACCCTCCAGTCCTGCTGCGACCTTTTTAGGTCCGTAGACATCATCCCCTGCAACGGGATGGCCGATATGCGCCATATGTACTCTTATCTGATGAGTTCTGCCCGTTTCGAGCTTCAGACGGATATGTGTAAACCCATTATATCTTGCTACCACACTGTAATGTGTAACCGCCTCTTTTGAATTCTTGTCTGTCACCGCCATCTGCTTGCGCTTTATCGGGTGGCGTCCAATCGGTGCGTTTACCATACCGCTGTCACTCTTTACATTGCCGTGAACAACAGCCTCATATTCTCTTGTGAAGCTATGTTTCTTTATCTGCTCGGCTAAAAACGTGTGAGCAAAATCGTTTTTTGCCACCATTAAAAGTCCGCTTGTGTTCTTATCTATCCTATGTAAAATACCGGGGCGCATAACTCCGTTTATGCCCGAAAGAGAATCTTTGCAATGGTGAAGTAACGCATTAACAAGCGTGCCGTCATAGTTGCCCGCGGCAGGGTGAACAACCATACCTTTAGGCTTATTCACAACAATAAGCTCGCTATCCTCATAAACAATGTCAAGAGGGATATTCTCCGCCTTCACCTCAAGCGGCACCGCTTCGGGCACCGTCACGGTTACAATATCGCCGACCTTTAATTTCTCCTTTTTTGTTGCCTCTTTCCCGTTTAAAAGCACCTTTCTCTCTTCAATCAGAGAAACTGCTCTTGAGCGCGAAAGCTCGGTATTTTTTGCGACAAAGCTGTCTATCCTCTCGCCGTCCGAATTGCAGACAAGGGTTATTTCATTCATCGCCCGACTCTTCCTTCGCAGATTTTTTCTGCTTCTCTTCATTTATAATATCAATTACAAAATATAGTATCAACAGTCCAGCGCCGATGACAACGGCACAGTCAGCAATATTGAATATCGGAAATTCAATAAACAAAGTTCGAAGAAAATCAACAACCTTACCCTCGTTAAAAATGCGGTCTATCATATTTCCAATTCCGCCCGAAAGTATCAGACATATTGACCAGAACAAAAGAGGATTTTTCTTGCCGTTTTTTATAAGGAATATAACACAGCCGACCATAACAGCTGCCGTAAACACCACAAGCAACCAGGTCTTTCCGGAAAGTATTCCCCATGCGCCGCCCGTATTATGGATATAGGTGAAATCCATAAACTTCGGAATAAAGGTTATCGAATCCCCTAGCGCCATATTTGAAACGACAATGTGCTTTGTTATACGGTCCGCAAGGAGAAACAGCACCGCCACTGCTATCGCAAAAACATACGTCATAACTGTTCCTCCTCGCCAAATTATAAATCTTTAGTCAGCAAAATCAATAGTTTTAACTACCGCTGCGCAGCGTGCGCAGATAGTAGGATGCTCGCTATCGGTACCTACCTTGCCGAAAGACCAGCAACGCGCGCACTTTTCACCGCTAGCGTGCTCGGCTGTAACGCTCATTCCCTCTACATCTCCCTTGAAGGTTCCCTCTCCGCCCTTTACGAGTTCAAACTCGGAAACCATAAATACGGTTTTCAGCATATCCTTTACCGACTCGGCAAAATCATACGTGTCGCCATCGGCATAAAGGGTAACCTTGGAATCAAGAGATGCACCTATAATCTTTTCAGCACGGGCAATCTCAAGCGCCTTCTTAACGTCCTCGCGCATTTCATGGATTCTGTCCCAACGCGCCATAAAGTCGATATCATATTCGCCCTTAGCCTCAGGAATTTCATTGTAAACAACGTGTCTTACATCGCAGTCAGAGGTGTGAGGCATAAACTGCCAAATCTCATCTGCAGTAAACGCAAGAATGGGAGATACAAGACGGCAAAGTGTGTCAAGTATCTTGTAGATAGTGGTCTGTGCCGCTCTTCTTGTCGGGCTGTTCTTAGATTCTACATAGAGTCTATCCTTAAGAACATCGAGGTAGAAGTTGGACATATCGATTACGCAGAAGTTGTGGATTGCGTGGAAAATAATATGATATTCAAAATTGTCATAAGCCTCTCGGCAGGTCTTGACAACCTCATCCATGCGCATAAGTGCCCAATGGTCGATTTCTGAAAGTGCAGAATTATCTACCATATCGGTATCGGGGTTAAAGTCGCTGATATTACCGAGAATAAATCTTGCAGTGTTTCTGATCTTTCTGTAGATCTCGGAAAGCTGCTTTAAGATATCCTGAGAAACGCGGATATCTGCGTGATAATCGCTTGACGCAACCCACAGACGAAGAATGTCTGCACCGTACTGCTTGACAACATCATCAGGAATGATAACATTTCCGATAGATTTAGACATCTTCTTGCCCTCTCCGTCAACTACCCAGCCGTGGGTAACAACGGTCTTGTATGGCGCAACACCTGTTGTTGCAACAGATGTGAGGAGGGATGACTGGAACCAACCTCTGTACTGGTCGGCACCCTCAAGATAGAGGTCTGCAGGAGTGCCGAGATAGTCTCTGTTACCGCAAACGGCGGCGTGAGAAACACCCGAATCAAACCAAACGTCCATTATGTCGGTTTCCTTTTTAAAGGCGGTGCATCCACACTCACACTTTGCGCCCTCGGGCATAAGCTCGGTGGCACTAAGCTCGTGCCAAGCATCTGCGCCCTTTTCTCTGAAGATGTCAGCAACCTTTGCGATTGACTCGGGGCTGATATACTCCTTGCCACAGTCTTCACAGTAGAACATTGGAATGGGAACACCCCATGTACGCTGACGGGAAATACACCAATCAGAGCGGTCTTTTACCATTCCGGTAATTCTTCCCTCGCCCCATTCGGGAACCCATCTTACCTTTGCTATCTCTTCGCAAGCCTTATCGGCAAAGGCAGAGATAGAACAGAACCACTGCTCGGTAGCTCTGAAGAGGATTGGGTTCTTACATCTCCAACAATGGGGATATTGGTGGATTATCTTCTTAAGTGCAAAGAGATATTTATTCTCATCAAGCCAAACGGCTATCTTCTTATTTGCTTCATCGGTGGTAACACCTGCAAACATTCCTGCCTCTTCGGTCATATAGCCCTTGGAGTCAACGGGAACTGTCATTCCGATTTCGGGATATTTGCGGCAGACCTCAAAGTCATCAACACCGTGACCGGGAGCAGTATGAACACAACCTGTACCGCTCTCTAAAGTTACGTGGTCACCAAGTATAATGAGAGAATCCCTCTCCATAAAGGGATGACGGGCAACCATATATTCAAGGTCGCGTCCCTTTAGCTTTGCAACCGTTTCATAGTCAGAAAGCTCAGCGGCTGCCATAGCACCTTCAGCAAGCTCGGAAGCCATAATATAGTACTCATCTCCTGACTTGATTACAGAATACTCATAATCGGGTCCGAGGCAGATTGCAAGGTTTGCAGGGAGTGTCCAAGTAGTAGTTGTCCAGATAACGAAATAGGTCTTTGCAGGGTCGATGCCTGCGGCAGATAAAATTCCCTTATCGTCCTTTACGGGGAATTTAACATAAATAGAATAGCAAGGATCCTCAGCGTACTCAATTTCAGCCTCTGCAAGGGCAGTCTGACAGTCAGAACACCAATAAACGGGCTTAAGTCCCTTATAAATATAGCCCTTATTTGCCATCTCGCCGAAAACCTCAACCTGTTTAGCAACATATTCCGGCTTTAAAGTAAGATAGGGGTTATCCCATTCACCAAGAACACCAAGACGCTCAAACTGGTGTCTTTGCTCCTCTGCGAACTTAACTGCGAAGTCCTTGCACATACGGCGAAGCTCAAGAGCAGATATCATCTCGCCAGATTTCATTCCTGCGGCTTTTCGAGCCTTAAGCTCGGTGGGAAGTCCGTGAGTATCGTAACCGGGGACGTAGGGAGCCTTGAATCCGGTCATATTTTTATATCTTACTACGAAATCCTTAAGTGACTTGTTGAGTGCCGTGCCGAGGTGGATGATTCCGTTTGCGTAGGGAGGTCCGTCATGAAGAATGTAAGAGGGCTTACCCTCGTTTTTCTTCATAAGCTCTCCGTATACATCTTCCTCCTGCCAACGGGCAAGAGCCTCGGGTTCTCTGGTCGGAAGTCCCGCTCTCATCGGGAATTCGGTCACAGGCAAATTAAGTGTTTTGTTATAATCGCGCTCTTCCATTAAAAAATCTCCTAGTGTGTTTATGTGAATATTTTTATTCCTCTTCGTCTATAGGTGTAACGATAAATCCGGCAGACATGTCGTTCATCACTTCACGAAGAGGTGGTGCTACTTTGGTATCTTCGACCGTCAAAACAGGAGCTTCCATCTCGCCCTCTTTGACACTCTCTTCTTCAGCAGTTTCCGATTTGTATGTTACTGCTTCTTCTACGGTTTGATGACGCTCGATAAACTGACGAAGGTCGGGCTCATTTCTGATTATTTCCTCAACACCTATCGCAGCCTCCTCCGGTGTAACAGGAACCTCCTCGGGAAGCGCCGAAAGAGACTCAAGGTGCGCTTTATAAGCAATCTTTATCTCTTTCTTGAATGAGGCAACCTCAGCCTTAAGCTTATCAAACAAAATTTGCTCGCGCGCTACAGAGTCTTTAGCGGCAAGAATCATACCCTCGCTCTTTCTTGCGGCGTCGCTAAGCATTATCTCAGCTTCCTTCGCCGCCTCCTTCTTCTGCTCGGTAATAACAGCATCTATCTCCTCAAGGGCTTTCTTAGTGCGTTGCTTTATGTTCTCAGCCTCGTTATTTGCATTAGCGACCGTTTCCTCTGCCTTTGCATTTGCTTCAGCCAGTATAGAGTCGGCAAGCTTCTGAGCGCTGATAAGTACAGTATTAATGCTCTTTGCAGAATTCTCATTTTCCTCAATCTGCTTTTGAAGCTGCTCGATTTTTTGCTGCTTTGCTTTAACAAGCTCTGTAAACTGTATGTAGTCATCATAAACCTTATCGCAAAAATCGTCAACCTCGTCTGCCTTATAGCCTCCCATAACCTTTGTAAATTTAATGTCCTGAATATCCTTCGGAATCATAATAGCGCCCCCCTGTTTTACATATATTTTTTTGCTTTTAATATAATTCTGTCCTTGCGGGTTCGGTCCTCGACCGAATCTATTACAAACTTTCCTTTACCACGTACAGTTATTCTGTCTCCGTTTTTTACAATTTTGACAGTTTTTTCCGTACAAATAGAGTTGACAGCAACTAAACCGTCTTCAATAAGCGTTACCGCCTGCCCTCTTGAGCAGTTTATAAGCGCCGCTACAACACAGTCAAGTCTGGCAGATGCTACCGTATTGGTCATATCCTTCATCGACGATGCGCCGGGCAAGGGATACTCAAAACCCTCTTTAAGGCGCACTCCGACATTTGAAACCTTTGTGATACTGCTAATTACACATTTTACAATATCCCGAGAGAAAAAGGCTACCGCCCTTCCCTCTTCTATAAGTATATCGCCTACCGTCTGCCTTTCGATTCCCAGTGACATCAAGGCTCCGAGAAAATCTCTGTGGGTTAGCTTATCTTGACGGCGGAAGGTAAAGGTTATCGGTATTATAGGCCAAAAGCCCATACCGTCCTCACACCATTTTGGGAAAACTCCAAAATACATCCTTTCTGCGCCTTCATAACCACCGAACAGTTCCCATTTGCAATCTATTTTTGCCGCAAATGCTACAGCTTCGGCTGACTGTGTACTTGTCAGAAAGCCGACAAATCTCGGTGTTGACGAGGTGTCGCAAAGTCTTATAGCGTCACCTATCCGCGGTAAAACATACTCGGCTTCCATTAAAGGAAATAGTTCTCGCTTCCGTAGTCATCAAGGAGAAGGTCCCCCGAAAAATCGGTATTGTCGGGTATTATAACGAATGTACTGTTCGATACGGGCTTGAACTTAAACGAAATGGCATATGCGGCGCCGCTTAAAAAGTCAACAATACGGCGCGCTACGGGACCGTCTGCATTTTCAAGATTTAAGACAACCGTCTTGCCCTGCTTCAAATGGTCGGCTATGGGTGCTACATCACTGAATATCTCAGGGCGCACAAGTACCATTCTCATAGCCGAGCTGTCCGTGCTCTGCGCCTTTCTTCTCTCAGAAGGGAACTTCTTTATCGCAGCTTTAGAGGTCTTTTCTTCTGCTTCATATTCGGTGTTGGTTTCTTCAAAGGCTTCTCCCTCAAACTCCTCTTCTTCACTGACATTAAAAATTCCGCTTAAATAATCTTTTATACCCATCTTCGCGCTCCTTAATTTTTTATTTATAGCTTCTCTGCCCGAAAAGAGCAGTGCCGATCCTTACGATATTGCTGCCTGCAAGAATGGCTTCATAATAATCACCCGACATTCCCATAGACAGATACTCCATAATAACATTATCTATTTTTTTATCTCTAATGTCAATAAACAGTTTGTTCATTTGATTAAAAAATGCCAAAATTTCGCTCTTTTTTTCGCAAATCGGCGGAATTGCCATAAGTCCCTTTACGCGAATACCCGATATTTTACTGATTTTCATTATCGCGTCAGGCAGTTCTTCTAATGTGAAACCCGACTTGCTTTCCTCATTACCGATATTAACTTCAAGTAATATATCTGTCACTATTCCGCGTTCACAGGACAGTTTTCCTATAACCCCTGCAAGCTTTTCGGAATGGACAGACTCTATCATCTCAACCTTTCCGACAATATCCTTTACCTTATTGGTCTGAAGATGTCCGATAAAGTGGCGGTGAGCACCGCCGGCTAAATCTTTCTCCTTAGAGAGAAATTCCTGAACACGGTTTTCACCGATATAGTTTATACCGCTTTTTATAGCGTGATTTATAACCTCGACAGGAACTGTCTTTGTAGCTGCGAGAAGTATTATATCTTCTCTCTTTTTTCCAACCGACTCTGCAGCCTCGGTTATCTTCTGCTCAATAATTTCATAATTCTCATTAAAAATATCAATAGATGATCTTTCCGTCATACAGACCCCTCCCTTTAACTATGACCTCATCATAGAGTCTCAGCTGACTGTCATCCGATGTGTTCAGTTTGCAGATAACGTACTCGTCATTCGAGTAAAGGATATCAGTCGCAACAAATTTAATTTCGATACCCGATACTACATACACACCCGAAACACCGTCTACTCTACGTATCGCCTTCGCACTGACACGAAGTCCCTTATACTCATCCTTTATTATTGTCATTTTGCCCGAGCGCATTGAGGCGAGCTGGCTCGACATTTCATTGCAGGAGAGAACTATTGTAGCGGTATTAGAATCTTTAGAAAGGTTCACTCTTTCTACTGTTGCGGTAACAGTCTGTCCGACGGCTTCTACACTAAGCTTTACGGTATCCCCGTTTTTGTAAAACATAGAATCGCCAAGAGGTATAATCGCCGCAACAAACCATTTATAGTCGTCTACAATCTTTCCTATTATATTTTCCCCATTGTTTTGAGCCTTCAGCGTCTGCATATACTCAGGTGTATATACCGTGAGATCGTCAAAAGGAAGAACGCCCTCGTAACCGTCTGTTGAGGACACAAAATATCCCGCATAATCTGCGACACACTCAGATTTAGGGCTTCCCATAACCGAAAGAAGAGCAGTTTTCTCATCATTCAATCCTTTTTTCACCGCTGCAAAATCTGTCTTTTCACCTGTCGCCACCTGTTTTCTGGTAAGCGCGGTAAGCAGCTCACTCTTTATAGTTGTGACTTTGTCGAAGTTATTATCCGAAACACCGTACAGGAAATCCTGAAGATGCTCGTTTATCCTTGTGTTTATCGTGCTCATATCAACTGCAGCGGTATTATTGTAGCCTTCAATCTCCTCGATTGTGCTCAGCTGCTCATTTATTTCGACAATTCTTGTTGCTGCGGCAGATGCTTTATCGTCGGTAAACACCTGGGCTATCGTGCCGCCCTTTGCAACACGCTCGCCATCAGAAATTATAAAATGAAGGGTTCCGTCGTCGGACATTTCAACAAGGTGTTCGCTTCTTATTATGGTGCCGTTAAGCTCTACACCCTGAGAATGTTCAAAATAGATTGCCGATTCAGTCGTAATAGCCGAATAGTAGGAAGCAAAAAACTGATATCCAAAAAAACTTACAACCAGCAGTACGACCGCAATCTCAATGATCCTGCGACTCTTATTCAAAATAGCCCTTCCTTTCAAGTATTTTTAAAGCTTCCGATAAAACAGTCTTCGTTTTATCAATATTTATCCACTCGATACGCTCATCTCTAAAAAACCAAGTCAGCTGACGCTTAGCGTATCTTCTGGTTTCACGCTTTACGGTTTCAACCGCTTCATCCAAAGATATCTCTCCCAAAAAAAACGGAAAAAACTCTTTGTGGCCTATCGCCTGCACAGCAGTGTCTCCCGAGCGGTTTAAAAAAGCGGCTTCGGCTTCTTTTAAAAGTCCGCTCTCCAGCATTATATCAACGCGTTGGTTTATCCTATCGTATAAATAACTGCGATCCTCAGCCTTTAGCCCTATCATAAACGGAATATATGGTGACGGCTCTTTCTTTGAGTTTTCGTTTTGTTCGGTCATAGTTTTGCCCGTCATTCGATATATCTCAAATGCTCTGATTATCCTCTTTTTGTTATTAGGATGTATCTTTTTTGCCGACTCAGGGTCAAATTCCGCTAAAAGCTCCGTCATTCTTTCTCCGCCAAGCTTAACATATTCTTTTTCCAACTCTGAGCGCAAGTTTAGATTTGGCTCTTCCTCGGTGAAGTTGACATTATCTATAAGAGAGCTTATATACAAACCTGTTCCGCCTACAAATATAGGAATCTTTCCGCGAGAAGTCACCTCAGATATCTTGCACCGCGCGTCTTTAACATACTCTGCGACGGAATAGCTTTCATTTCGTCCCAAAAATTCGAACAGATGGTGAGGAATATCTCGCTTTTCCTCTGTGTCAGGCGCCGCAGATGCTATATGCATATCTCGGTATACCTGCATAGAATCGCAGGAGATAATTTCTCCGCCGAGTGTTTCTGCAAGTGCGACCGATAGTGCGGTCTTACCCGTAGCAGTGGGTCCTACTATTGCAATTATGGGTGTTTTCATGGTCGCACCCCTAATTAGTTCGCCCGAACTGACGCTCTAATTCGCTGCGTTTCAGTTCAAAAGCGACAGGTCTGCCGTGAGGACAGTACATAATATCATTATCAGACAGTATTCTTTTTGCCAGTGCCTCAAGTTCTGCCGCCGACTGGTTGTTCCCACCCTTTATTGCGGCGCGGCAAGCGACAGTATGGTAAAGATTTTCAAGTCTTTCATTTTCAACCTTGCCGCTTGATAGCAGATTATCAGCCACCTCGCAAACGGTCAGCATCACATCCTCGTTCGCAAGCTCTGTCGGTACTGCTCTTACAAGAACAGAAGCAGTTCCAAACTCTTCTATCTCAAAGCCCGCCGAGCGAAGCAGTTCAAGATTATCAACTACCGCTTTGTGTTCTGCGCGTGAAAGCGTAACACTTATAGGAGAAATGAGCAGCTGCGGTTGGACGGTTCTTTCCTTCTTAAACTTTTCAAAAAGTATCCTTTCATGAGCCGCGTGCTTGTCTATGAAATAAATACTGCCCTTGAATTCCACAATTATGTATGTCTTATATGCTTCACCGATATATTTAAGTTCAAGCTCAGTATCGTCAGCAAAGGTTGCGGCCGGTCCTGAGACCTGCTCTTCTACGCTCGTAGCACGAGTGGTGTCTTTGATAAGGTCCTTATAGCTGAACTCTTTTTGAGCCGGTTTAACAATTACAACAGTATCATCTCCGAAAGATGCAGAAGATTTGGGCTTAGAGACGGAATTAATCTTCACACTATCCCTGAAGATTGCCGTTTCATTACTTTTAAACGACGTATTGTTATATAATGCATCTTTATACAGTTTTTCTGCAGGTGTGGCACTCTTTTGCGACATCTTTTTGTACTCTTCTGTACTGATATGCGAAAAGGGCTGTATACCGTTTGACGCAGTTTGTGCAGGAGTTTTCAGCGTCAGTTCGGGTCGGACATCTCCCTTTATAAGAGCATTCTTCACAGCATAATATATTGCTTCAAACACTGATTTTTCGTCTGCAAAACGCACCTCTGTCTTAGCAGGGTGAACATTAACATCCACCATTTCAAACGGAACCTCGATACAAAGTACACAAGCAGGAAATTTCCCGATCATAGCAGAGTTTTTGTATGCATTTTCAAACGCCTTTATAGCTGCGCCCGAAC
Source organism: Acutalibacteraceae bacterium (assembly GCA_045539095.1). Lineage (GTDB taxonomy): Bacteria > Bacillota > Clostridia > Oscillospirales > Acutalibacteraceae > SFWF01. The sequence goes on from JAZQER010000058.1 coordinate 12,391, forward strand.
GAATCATACGACCGTTTAAAAAGAAATACTGTCCCGAACGGGAAGCTCGGCAATAGACCGGCTTACAGGTCAGACCTGTAACTCTGATACCGTTAGTAGCGGAATCTACGGGAATTAGTGTGCTTGCAAACTCTCTGCCTAAAACCTCATATATCGCTGAGTAGAGTTTTCCGTCACCGTTTGTAGAAAGTATGGTTTTAGAGTCCTTTATAAATTTGAAGGCGATATTCGGATTGCAAAGAGCAAAATTATCCATAACTGTAGCTACCGCCAAAGCCTCCGAAACATCCTTCTTCATAAACTTCATTCGAGCAGGAATGTTATAGAAAATATCTCTTACAATTATGGTTGTGCCATCGGGACAACCCGCTTCATCGTATTCCTTTTCTTCTCCGCCTTCGATAACATACCGCGTTCCTGTTATGTTATCTGCAGTCTTGGTGAGCAGTTCTACCTTAGCGACAGAACAAATCGATGCAAGAGCCTCTCCGCGAAAACCGAGTGTTCCTATAGCGAGCAGATCATTTTCGCTTCTTACTTTACTTGTCGCGTGGCGCAGAAAGGCGGTCGGTACCTCTGAATGCCGAATTCCAGAGCCGTTATCGGTAACGCGCATATAGGTTATGCCTCCGCGTTGTATCTCGACCGTTATTTTGGTTGCGCCTGCATCTATTGCGTTCTCAGTAAGCTCCTTTATGACCGATGCGGGACGCTCGACGACCTCCCCTGCCGCAATAAGCTCGGCAAGGTGTTTAGGTAAAACCTTTATATCAGCCATAACGAAACCTCCTTTAAACTTCTTTTGCCCTCTGAGATAGGTCGGACAGAATGCTCATACATTCTATCGGTGTCAATGTATTAACATCTATAGCTCTGAGTTCGTCTAACATTTCGCTTGAAACGCCGAACTCCATACCAAGCTGCAGATTTTCCTCTTTTACAGTCTTAGTAACGGTTATTCCTTCGCTAAGGGTCTTTTTAAGTATTTCTTTTGCTCTGTCTGTCACCGCCGCGGGAATTCCCGCAAGCTTAGCTACTTCAATTCCGTAGCTATCATCAGCACCGCCGCGGACTATTCTACGCAGGAAGATAATATCGTCTCCGCGTTTTTTGACAGCGATATTGTAATTCTTTATACCGATGAGCTCATTTTCCATTTCTGTCAGCTCGTGATAATGGGTTGCAAAGAGGGTCTTTGCGCCGAGGCGTCTTTTATCTGCTACATATTCGAGTACGGCTCTGGCTATTGACATTCCGTCAAAGGTAGACGTACCTCTGCCTATCTCGTCGAGAATCAGCAAACTGTTTTTAGTAGCGTGCTTGATTATAGACGCAACCTCGTTCATTTCTACCATAAAGGTAGACTGACCCGAAGCGAGGTCATCAGATGCACCGACTCGGGTAAAAATAGCGTCTACTATAGATATATTTGCAGATGTCGCAGGCACAAATGAGCCTGTCTGTGCCATAAGGGTTATTAGAGCGACCTGACGCATATAGGTCGATTTTCCCGCCATATTCGGACCCGTTATAACAGCACAGCGGTCATCCTTACGGTCAAGGTAGGTATCGTTTGAAACAAAGGGTGTCTTTATAACCTTCTCGACTACGGGATGTCTTCCGCCTCGGATATTTATTATACCTTCTGTATTTATTGTGGGTCTCACATAATCGTTTTTAACGGCGGCCTCTGCCAATGAGCAAAGAGAATCTACCTTTGCAACGCACTCACTTGTAGTCTGGAAACGGCGAAGCTCTGCCGCTGTTGCTTTTCGAATAGCCTCAAACATCTCAAACTCAAGCTGATGTCTTCTGTCCTTGGCTCCGATTATCCTTGCCTCAAGATTTTTCAGTTCCTCGGTAATAAATCTCTCGCCGTTTGTAAGTGTCTGTTTTCTGATATAATCCTCAGGCACCATTTCCTTGAAGGAATTTGATACCTCTATGTAGTAGCCGAAAACCTTGTTATAACGCACCTTAAGAGTTTTTATTCCGGTGCGTTCCTTTTCGCGCGCTTCTATCTCCAATATGATATCAGCGCCGTTCTCAATAATATGGATAAGCTCGTCCAATTCGGCATTATAGCCTTTCTTGAACATTCCGCCCTCACGGACTATTGCAGGCGGCTCTTCTTCTATCGCGGTATCTATCATCTGATAGATATCCTCCATAGGGTCAAGGTTTTCGTAAAGGGTTGAAAGAAGCCTTGTCCCAGCAGCAGAGAGCACCGACTTTATGTTAGGAAGGTGGCGACAGGTATCGCATATGGTGCGAAGATCGCGAGCTGATGCGGTGCCGTATACAACGCGGGCAAGCAGTCGTTCAAGGTCTCTGATACCGCTTAGATACTCAAAGAGTTCTCCCCTCATTACGGTGTCGTTGTAAAGCTCCTCAACAGCATTCTGCCTCTCGTTTATATCCTGAAAGCTGAGAAGCGGCTGCTCTATCCAGCTACGCAGCATTCTTTTGCCCATAGCGGTTTTTGTGTGGTCAAGCACCCAGAGCAGCGAGCCTTTTTTGCTCTTTGTGCGCATAGTTTCGCAAAGCTCTAAATTCCGTACAGCAGTATAATCAAGATGCATATATTCCGAAGTAGAATAATAATCGGCTTCGACTATTGAGATATTACGATTCGGGCATATCTCATAAAAATATGAAAGCGCACTGCCGAGCGCAGCGACTGCAGGGCTCATAGAGCGAATGCCTAGATTTTCGGGGCTTATTACATTGAAATGCCTCTTGATAAGCTCTTCGTTCGGCTCGGTAGCGAAGAAGGTCTTTTCCTTTAAGGTTATCATAACTCCCTGCTCTGAAAGGAAAGAATAAAGCGCAGGGTGAAGCTCTATATCTCTGTTTGCGACTATCTCGGTCGGCGCAAATCGGTTAAGCTCATCAATAAGTCTTTGTTCGGCGTCTTCTCCGATTATTTCGGTCACAAGCGCCTTTCCCGTAGAAACATCGGCAAAGCTTACTGCAAAGCCTTCTTTGGAAATTACTATGGCAGAAAGGAAATTGTACCTTGTTTCGTCGAGTATGCTTTCCTCAACAGCCGTTCCCGGTGTGATTATACGGACGACCTCTCGTTTTACTATTCCCTTGGCTACGTTTGGGTCCTCGGTCTGCTCACATATCGCAACTCTGTAGCCTTTTTGTACAAGTCTTGCTATATATGACTCACAGCTATGGTAAGGCACGCCGCACATAGGCGCGCGCTCATCAAGTCCGCAATCACGGCCCGTAAGCACAAGATCAAGTTCCTCAGATGCGGTTTTTGCATCGTCAAAAAACATCTCGTAAAAATCGCCCAGTCTGAAAAAGAGCAGACTGTCGGGGTTCTGATTCTTGATCTCCATATACTGACGCATCATTGGAGAAAGCTCTGCCATTATCCTTTCATTCCCTTCCTTTGAAATTTGAATTTTGCCTTAATGACAACCGCCGCAAGTTCCGCAGTTGCCGGTGCAAGAAGAGGGCTCACAGGTCTCAGGGTCCTCACCGTTCTGGCACATAAGAAGAATGTTGCTGACTTTTGTGCAAAGCTCGTTATAGGCGGTATATGCCGCATTAAACTCGGTCATTGGCTCGCCGCTGATAATGGTATTGTAAAGAGCGGTGATATCCTCGTTTATCTTCTGAATCTTTTCTTTTTCAGGCTCTTCCTTCTGCATTTCGGAATCATACTGCATTTTTAAAAGGTTAAACTCTGAAATCTGCTTCTGAAGTTCCTCGTCTGCGTCATTCTTTGCCTTTGCTGCCATAAAATTCTTATACTCGTCAGACGCTTGAATAGCCGCGCCGAGTTCTCTAGTCATTTTGATAATATCCATTGTTAATTTCTCCTTTTTAAATTACTGTTCCCTCAAGAACGTTTGTAAAACGGTCTATATGGACATTTGCATACTGTCCGATAAGCGACTCGTCCCCGTCAAATTCTATATCTATACCGGAAAGGCTTTTACCCGATACCCTTCTCTGTCCTACAAGCTCTTCGCAAAGGACACGGAATTCTTTTCCGACAAGGGCGCAGTTGTTTTTCTTTGAGATATCCTCCTGAACCTTTAAAAGCTCCGAAAACCATTTACCCTTTTCGGCTCTTGATACGGGGTCGGGCATCTCTGCCGCAGGAGTACCGTTTCTCGGGGAGTATATAAATGTAAAGAGAGACATAAACTCTACCTGCTTTACAACCATTAAAGTCTCGAGAAAATCCTCATAGGTCTCACCGGGGAAGCCTACTATTATATCACTTGTAAAGGTTACGTCGGGTATTCGCTTTTTAGCCTCTTCGATAAGTCTCAGATAACCTTCACTATCATAACGGCGGTTCATCTCGCGAAGTATCCTGTCGCTGCCGCATTGGAAGGGCAGATGAAGATGGCGCTCAACCTTTTCACAGCCGGCTATAGCATCCAGAAGCTCTATCGTACAGTCTTTCGGGTGAGATGTCATAAACCTTATTCTGAAATCTCCGTCAATGGCATTTATTTTACGAAGAAGACCCGCAAAATTGACATTGTTTTCGAGACCCTTGCCGTAGGAATTAACATTCTGTCCAAGCAGCATTATTTCTTTAAAGCCCGAAGCTATCATCTCTTTAGCCTCAGCTATAATATCCTCCTCGCGGCGAGATACCTCTCTGCCTCGGACATATGGAACTATACAGTAGGTGCAAAAGTTGTTACAACCGTGCATTATCGGAAGCCAACCCTTAAGGCTTTGGTCTCGATGAACGGGAACGCCTTCTATAATATCATTCTTTTCATCCGATATTTCAAATATTCTGCCCGAGCCTGTAAGTCTTTTATAAATAAACTCAGGAAGCCTATGAACAACGTGTGTTCCGAAAAGCATATCCACATAGGGATAACTTTTTCTCACACGCTCGCATATGCTCTGCTGCTGTGCCATACAACCACAGACAGCGATAATCATATTTCGTTTATCCTTTTTGAGCTGCTTTGTGGCGCCAATGTTACCGAAAACTCTGTCCTCAGCATGAGCTCTGACAGCACAGGTATTGAACAGTATGAAATCTGCCAACTCGGGCTCTTCGGTCAGCTCATATCCCATCGTTTCGAGCATACCCTTGATACGCTCACTGTCAGACACATTCTGCTGACATCCGTATGTATTTATACAGGCTTTTGGTACATATCCATAAACCTGAGGTAATATTTCTTTAATGCGCGCCGAATAGCTAAAAAGCTCTTCCAGCTCAGCACCAACGATAGCTTTCGTTTGCATAATTTCCCCTTAAATATCAAAATATATATTTAATCAATTTATTATAACCTATTACCCGTCTGTATTCAAGTTTAAAAATTTTTATTTTCAATAAATTTTTGACAAAAAACGCTTTACATTTACACTCAATCGGTTATAATATATTTGTAGAGTTCTACTTTGAATGGAACTATAAAGGAAATGAGGTATATTTTTATGAAAAAATTAGCAGTAATTATTCTGGCAATCGCACTTCTTATCGTTCCTATGAGCATTTCCGCTTCTGCAGAGGGTGCTATCAATGAGTTTGAGCAAAAGGTTCTTGACGCTATAGACGAGCATATCAAGGTTGACGATAAGACTTTCCATGTTCCGGACGACTATGTTGTTCAGGCAGAAAACTTTCTTAAGACTATCGATATGACCGAGGCCCAGTCCAAGACTATCCTCGAGAAGATTGCTGACACGAAAGAGATCATCGTTGCTGATCACATTCACTCTACTGCAGACCTTAAGGTTCTTCCTGCTGCTGAGAAGCAGAAGATCCTTGACAACGGTAAGGCAGCCGCTGCTGCTGTAAACGCCGAGCTTACCTATGACGGAGCTGATGTTACAGTTACCTATAACAATAATGAGATTTTCAGCGACGCTCCTATCATTAAGGTTACAGGCGCTGAGGTTGATTACACCGCCACTGTTCTTTCTGTAGCCGGTATTGTTGCTGTACTTGTTGCTGCCGCAGCTGTTGCTCAGAAAAAAGGTCTTCTTGTTAAATAATTGAAGTCCTCGAAAACAACAAAAAAGCTGACGGAATACATTGCTTTTCCGTTAGCTTTTTTTCTTTTTGGAATTCTGTTTCTTTACCTTGTGCTATCTCCGTTTGTAAATCTTGTTCTCAGCGGATGGGAACTTTTTTCCTCAGATTCCAACATAGCATTCGGTGAAGAAATCAATAATGATATTTTCGGTATTGAAAAAATAGAGATGATCGAGGATTATATCCCTGCAAGCAAGATAACTTATCCTACTAACGGAACAAAATATGCCCAGATCACCATAACTGACAGCGAAACCGAATATGTTATCCCTCTCTATTTTGGAGACAACTCCTCTATCCTTAGAAAAGGTGCGGGTCATTATAGAGGTAGCAAATTCCCCGGAGAAGGCTCTACCGTACTTGTTTCGGGCCACAATAATACCTTTTTTAATTGCCTTAAATATGTCAAGGTCGGTGATACAATTAAACTTGAGACTAACTATGGCACATATCTTTACGAGGTTACCGAAACTGCCGTAAAGAAGAGCACCGACTCTACCGCATACGATCTGAGAGCAGACGAAGAGAGCCTTGTGCTTTACACATGCTATCCGTTCAATCAGCTCGGTCTTACACCCGACAGATTTTTTGTTTATGCAAAGTTTGTATCGGGACCGACCGTCAGACTTGACAAATAGGAGGCAGCTCGATGATAGATAAAAACACACTTATCAGAAGAATAATCTGTACCACGGTTTCTTTTATACTTTCGGTCTGCCTTTTCGCTCTTGCCATGTGCGTAACATTCTATATCTCTTGTTCAAAAAAATATATAAATTTTATCGGGCAAAAAAGCAACTATGCCGCGCTTTCGTTTGATTCTCTTTCTACAGAACTAGCTGATATTACCATACCAAGCGGATTGCCAATAGATTTTTTTGACGGAAAGCTCGACAAAGTTCAATATAACGAGCGGGTATTCGAGGCTTTAAACTCTAACGTAGACAGCATTTCTTTATCCTATTCCACCGATCAGATAACCGACGAGTTTTACGCTATAGCTATGGAGTATGCGAACAGTCAGCTTGAATCGGTAAGTGAAGAAACTTCCGAAGCACTTCGGGGCTTTGCGTCCGAGTGCTCATCAAGATATATAAAGTATGCTAACCCATCATCGGTAAAATATGTTTTGACTCATTTAAAGCCACTTAGGAAGCCTTTGCTTATCGCGACCGCTATTGTTGCGGTGCTCGGTATTGCAACCGCTGTACTGCTTGCATATTTGTGCAGAGGAAAAGACCTTTTAAAGCACCTCTTTTTCTCTTTCTCGGGGGCGTCTCTTATGTCGGGCGTTTTGCCGACCCTTTTGCTTTTGACAAACGAGATTAACAGAATATCTCTTACGTCTCCCGCCTTACATTCTCTTACGGTAACCTATATTGAAGGAATACTGTTTCTTATGGTAATTTTCGCCGTCTTGTTGCTTATTCCGATCATCGTGCCGGCAGCAGTCAAATTAAAAGTCTTCAAAAAGAAATAAAGGCATAAAAAATTCCGACAGCTGTCGGAATTTTTTATGCCTTAATAATTCTATTCAGTAGCAACTTCTACATTTTGAGCCGCACGCCTTTCTTCAAGCTCGGAATTCATCTTTTCTAGCGTCTTCTTGTCTATGTTATAAATGAAAGCAAGACCGACAAACTGTAAAACAGCACTGAACATATAAAGACCGGCAACGAGCCAGCACATATTATAAGCTGTTTGTGAGCTCTGAAGCATAGTTCCGTATTTTTCAACATAACCGAGAGCGCCCATTATGAGGAGTACGACAGAAGGTCCAATACCCTGAGCAAGCTTACGGAAGAAGGAATGTAGCGAGTAAACCGTTCCTTCTTCACGAGTTCCGAATTTCCACTCGTTGTAGTCAATAGCATCGCCCATCATAGCCCATGATACACAGGTATAGAAGCCCATGCCAATACCGTAAATGACTAAGCTTGTCATATATACAGGGAGTGCAAACTTATAAGGCACCAATGGGAATATCATCATAATTACTGCACCGACGAGGGAAACAGCGGCACCAAAAACAGACGCTTCCTTTTTGCCGAATTTAACGACAATTTTCTTAATAAAGGGAATGAATATAATAGAGGGAAGGAAACCTATCATCTGAACGATACCGGAAAGAGAAGCCATTCCAAAATAAGTAGCAAACATGATGGTTGTTGCGGTTGTAGCAGCGTTCATACCAAGGAACATACCCATAGCAGCGAGGGTTGCGCCAACAGCAGGGCGGTTCTTCATAAATTTGCCAAAAGCACGGATGATATTAATCTTTTCACCTTGTTCAGTAGTCTTAACAGCGTTTTCATCTGTGCGAATGGTGATGAATTTAATCATAAACAGGAATGCGACAAATCCAAGAACACCCATGATAAGCGCTGCCCAAAAAACTCTTTCGCCGAGAAGCTCTTGCGCCGTTTTATCTGTGAGAGGATTAATGATGCTCTCTCCGATTTCATAGGCTTTGCCTGTCTTGGGATTGGTATAGAACAGTGACTTATCAACATCCTCTGGAAGAACAATCTTTTTAAAAAGATTATCGAAGAAGTTTTCAGATCCATCATAAGTAATGTTTTTCCAAATAAGGATAGGAAGGATCATATTGGGGAGTAGATTGCCAACTATTGAGCCGATTGAACGCCATGTAGAGAGCTCAGCCTGTTGAGTTTTATCGGAAGTTATTAACGGTAGCATAGAGCCATAGGGTACATTTGCTACGGTATAAAATGCATCCCATACAATATAACCCAAAACGAATAAGATTGCTTTCACGACCGTATTTGCGTTCGGGAAAGGCAGGAATACGGCTGCACCGCCGACAAGCAGACCGCAAGCACCTATAAAAATGTAGGTCTTAAATTTACCCATCTTATAGTTTCTTTTGTCGCGGTCAATCATCGAGCCGATTAGCGGATCGTTAACAGCGTCCCAAATCTGCACCAAAAGGAGCAGCAGAGACAGAAGACCTGTTTCCATCATCATATAGACAAGCCAGAAAGTTTGAACGGTACCCTTGAGAGCGAAGCTCATATTACATCCAAGGTCACCAGCGGCATAAGCAAGCTTATCACGCATGCCAAACTTGCGGTAGCCGTTCGCATCCAATTTAGGTTGCTTTTTCATAAATTTACCCCTTTACTGTTTTTTGTTTTCATATAAAGGAAGATTACCGCAACAAAAAAACGCTTAAATCGCAACAAAGGATAAAGCGCTTTTTTAATTTTCAGAAATTGCATCCTATCTATATAAAAACTCTACTGTTAATGTAACATATTTGTGTGTAATCTGTCAATACAAATTATCTATTTAGCAAGTATTATTGTGCAATATATATAATTTTTTGTTTTTGTTTTACTTCTTTTGACGAAATGGGATTTTCAAATTCAACATATACCGACGAATGTGTATGCGCTCTTATAAGGTTTGAATCTTAATAATTTTAGGTTATATAATTTCATATTTAAAGCCTATTAACAGCATTTTTTCTAAAATCTGTCTCTAAAGTACCGAGATATATACCGTATTATTTCTCCCTTTAAAATAAACAAAATGTTAAAATTAAAATATGGAAAATTCTTTCCATTTTTAATTGACATTTAAGTAAACATGTATTATAATTCAAATGCAATGGAATCACCATTAAATTCAATTATGTAAAAATCAGGAGGAATCCACCATGAAAGAAAAATTACGTATTGGTGTCATTGGTGCCGGCTCGTTCTGCAGATGGCATCTTGACGGAATCAACAACTCCGAACATTCTGAGGCAGTTGTTGTTTGCGACCTCGACATCGAAAAGGCTAAGCTCAGAGCTAAACAGTACGGAGTAGCTGAATATTGCAGCGATTATAAAGAGATCCTCGCACGTGAGGATATCGACGCAGTTACACTTCCCCTTCCCGATCAGGAGCACTGCAAGATCGCTTGTGACGCTTTAAGAGCAGGTAAGCACGTTCTCTGTGAGAAGCCTATGGCTCTCGACCTTGACGAGTGCAAGGAAATGGTAAGAGTTGCCCGTGAGACTGGCAAGCAGCTTATGGTAGGTCAGATCGGCCGTTATACTCCTGCTTTCATAAAGGCTAAAGAGCTTCTTGAGTCCGGAGCTATTGGTGATCTTTTCTTCATCGAATCCGAATATGCTCATGACTATTCCAGAATTCCCGGTTCTACATATGGCGACAACACCATTCCGTGGAGAAAAACTGCTGAACGTGAGCCTATCCTCGGCGGCGGTTGCCACGCTATCGACCTTATCCGTATGATCGCAGGCGATCCTGTTGAAGTATTCGCTTATGCTAACAATAAGAGCCTTGTTGACTGGCCCATTCACGATACCTGTGTTGGTATTATGAAGTTTGATAACGGCGTTATCGGTAAGGTATTCAATTCTCACGGTTGTAAGCGTGAGTACACTATGCGTTCCTTACTTTACGGTACCAAGGGAACCATCATCTTCGACAACACTCACGACACTATCACTCTTTACAAAGAGGATATGATCGAGGGAATGGATACAAGAACACTTGCCGTTACAATCCCCGTTGAGCTTAACAACCACAACTTTGCTGCTGAGGTTGAGGATTTCAGTTCTGCAATCCTCGAGGGCAGAAGCGTTGTTACCGACGGCGTATCAGGTGCTAAGACCGTTTCGGTAGGTACCGCTATCATCAAGTCCTTCACCACCGGTGAAAAGGTTACTGTTGATTACGATATCTAATATAACCTGTACTCTCTCAATTAAAAACGCACAGTACGTCCTGTACTGTGCGTTTCTTTTTGGTGCCTTTAGGAGTGGAAATAAACCCCCGGTTCTACCGGGGGAAGGAAAAAGAGCGAAGCTACAATAAAAATGGGCGAGGCGTAGCTAAGCCCAAAAAAAGCTATAGATAAAAGAAGAACCTCTTGTATAATAGTAATGGTTTGGCAACCGCATTACAAAAATACAGGAGGTTTTTCAAATGAATGGAAATAATGAGATAAAAAGCAGTTCGCACTCAAAATACAGATGTCAGTA
>JAZQER010000059.1:0-11403 GCA_045539095.1 Acutalibacteraceae bacterium
GAGAGGGTGGATTCGAACCACCGAAGCTGAAAGCAGCAGATTTACAGTCTGTCCCCTTTGGCCACTCGGGAACTCTCCCGTATTTAACTGTCACATTTTGTGCGCGAATGATATTATAGCATAGCGTTATTACATTGTCAAGCATTAAATTTTAAAAATATACAGAATAATGCAATTTATTGGTGATTGATTTTTATGTCAATTTCAAGTATAATATTATGGATAATCTTAATGTTAAAAATTTATTTACAAATTGAAGAAATTTGTTTGGTAAATTATCATTGGTTGAAAATATATTCAAAGGAGTAAACAAGCTATGATAGAAGTATCGGGACTTAGTAAAAAATACGGAAATCATCTTGCTGTAAAGAATGCGAGCTTCTCTATCCAAAAGGGCGAGATTGTGGGCTTCCTCGGACCCAACGGCGCGGGTAAGTCCACCATAATGAATATTATGACGGGCTATCTTTCCCTTACCGAGGGCAGCGTGACTATCGACGGTTTTGATATCGTCGAACAGCCGGAGCAGGCAAAGAGAAGAATAGGCTATCTGCCGGAACTTCCCCCTCTCTATATGGATATGACCGTAAGAGAATATCTCAACTTTATGTATGACCTCAAAAAGGTTAAATTCCCCAAGAAGCCCCATATTGATGAGATACTGAAGCTTGTACGTATTGAGGATGTTCAGAACCGTATTATAAAGAATTTGTCCAAAGGTTACCGTCAGCGTGTAGGCATAGCTCAGGCGCTTATCGGAAACCCTGATCTGCTGATACTCGATGAGCCGACTGTAGGTCTTGACCCGAAGCAGATCAAGGAGATAAGAAATCTTATAGTTCGTCTTGGTAAGAATCATACAATAATTCTCTCATCGCATATTCTTTCTGAAATTCAGGAAATATGCAAGAGGGTCATTATTATAAATCGCGGAGATATCGTTGCTGACGATACACAGGACAATCTTTCAAAGACCCTGTCAACCGACCATTCCTTAACAGTTCGTGCGGTTGGTCGCGAGGAGGAGCTGTACAAGATTCTTTCTACTGTGCCCGGTATTAAATCGCTTAATTCTCTCGGTGTGAAAGAGCCTAATACCTGTGATTTTGTAATTGAACCGAAGACGGGTGTTGATCTTCGCCGTCATGTCAGCGAGAGACTGACCGAGCGCAATAAGACTATTCTTTCGCTCTATTCGAATGAGCTTAGCCTTGAACAGATATTTCTCCGTCTTACCGACGTGTCGGGTAACTCGGTTATCCTTAATGAGAGCAAGAAAAAGGATAAGAAGTCTGCTGCTAAGGTAAAGATAGACTTTGAGTCGGGCGAAGCCGTTATCGGCGAAGAGACCGTTGAGGTAGTTACAAATGAAGAAAAAGGAGGAAGCAAATAATGTCAGCGATATTTAAAAGAGAATTCCGTTCTTATTTCACTTCTCCGATAGGCTATGTTTTTGTCGCTATTATCCTCTTCTTTGAGGGAATGTTCTTTTCGCTCCTTTATAGTAGCGGCGTTACCGATATTACCGGTGTTTTTAGTATAGTTACATATGTTCTTGCTTTTGTACTTCCAGTACTTACGATGAGAATGCTGTCCGAGGACAGAAAGCTCAAGGTTGATCAGGCACTTCTTACTGCTCCGGTTTCTATCGGAAAAATAGTAATGGGTAAGTTCTTTGCTGCTTTTGCTGTTTTCTGTATACCCGTGGTGTCAACGTTACTTTTCCAAGTTATAATAGCGGCAAAGGTTTCGGTTAACTGGCTGCTTTATCTTAACGCACTTGTAGGCATTTTGCTTTTAGGAGCCGCACTAATCTCTATAGGAATGTTCATTTCCTCTCTTACCGAAAGCTCGGTAATCTCCTGCATACTCACCCTTGTAATATTCTTGCTTCTGACGATGGCGACATCCCTTTCAAGCCTGATTACGGTTTCGTGGATTGCTTCCGCAGTAGAGTATGTGGCTCTTTTTGATATTTACAATAATTTTATGGAAAGCGTGTTCCATATTACTGATGTTGTTTATCTGATTTCTATCTCAGGCGTGTTCTGCTTCCTTACAGTTCGCGCGGTTGAGAAGCGCAGATGGGCTTAAAGGAGGTGCCGACAATGAAATTTATAAAGAAAAAATCAGACGAGGAGCTTTTGATTGAAAAGAGCGACGAGGTCGAAGCAGCTACCGATATCGAAGCTGAAAAAGCGAGCGCCAAGACAAAACGCAAAAAGTTCATTAACAAAGCAAAAATGAGATATGGCACCTATGCTTTGGCAATTTCGGCTATCGTTATCGCGGCTGCCGTGGCAGTTAATGTCCTTTTTGGAGTTCTTGCTAAGAGAGTCAACCTTGATCTGGATATCTCTCTTAAGGGTGAAAATACTCTAACCCAAGAGAACATTGATTTCCTTAAGACGATAGATATTCCGGTTACGCTCACGGTTTGTTCATCAAGAGAGATGTATGTCAGTTATCTTGATGCCTATATAGGAAGCTCTTTTGGAGTTTCAGAGTCAGGAGCTGATTATTATGAGCAGACCTTGCGTTTTCTTGACCTTTATGATGTTTATTCGGATAACATAACCGTAAAATATATTGACCTTCAGGACCCGTCAGCCGCAGAGGTCATCTCTGACTACAGTAATTACGGCCTTAAATACGGCGATATTATCGTATCGGCTACCCATACGGTAAACGGCGAGGAGAACGTACGCGATACGGTGGTTGCATACGATGATCTTTACCATCTGACCAGTGACCCTTATTCGCAGTACTACGGATATGCTTCCTACGTTATAGGCGGCAACTATTTTGAAAGAGCCGTCTCAGGTGCTATCAACAAGGTAATTGCTACCGAGACGGTTAAGGTTGGCGTTTTTGAGACCCACTGTACACCCTCTGCTACCGAATACTTTACAGGTATGCTAACGCTTAACAACTATGAGCTTGAGGGCATATCAGATTCAATAATTAGCGAGATTTCCGATGAATATTCTATGCTTATAATCTCTTCGCCTACCGAAGATTTTACCGTAAGTGAGTTAGAGGCTATTGATACATGGCTTTATAATAACGGCGAACGCGGAAGAGGAGTGCTTTTCTTCGCTAACATCTCTTCGCCCGAATTGCCGAACCTTTACGCATATCTTGAAGAGTGGGGAATTGCGGTAGAGAGGGGAGTTATGTTCGACACGAACAGCCAGACCCGTTTGCCGAGCGATCCTAAAACTATGCTTTACAAGGCGACGACAGACAGCAATGAAATCGTAGATGCGGTTAAAGGTAGCACCACTACCTATATATTAGGTACAGCGGTACCGATTTCTACAACATTTGAGACTGACAGAAACAGGGATACATATGTTCCTATCACCACCTATAGCGAGACAGTAGCTGCAGCACCGCTTGATTCCAGCGTATCGTGGGAGCCTTCTGATAGCGATACACTTGAACAACGCGCAGGCGTTATCGTATCCTGTGAAGAGGAATATATTAACAGTGAGTCCAAGAGAAGCTATGTGGTTGCTTTTGCAAGTGACTCCTTTGTTTCTCAGAGCATCGTCGAGTATTACAGCTCTGCCGACAATATTTATGCGGCTATTAATACCGCAAACCTTGTTACAGGCGTTGAGGATTCAGGCTTTACATTTGCAATGAAGGAGCTCGAAAGTGAAACCTATACAGTAACCGAGAGCGCCGCTAAAGCAATGCGTGTTATCTTCCAGTGGGTAATACCCGTACTTCTTATAGTTTGCGGAATATTTGTATTCGTAAGGAGGCTCCGTCGATGAGTGAGTCCTTTGAGGATAAGAGAGAGGAAACTCTTGAAGAAGAGGATACGTTTGAAGGCTCTACCATATTTTCGGCACCCGAGGAAAAGCACGACAAGGCAGAAAAACCGAAGCTGTGGAGAAAAATATTGCTTGGTACGGGAGTGCTTGTAGCTCTTGCGGCTGCTATTGTTGCAATAGTTATACTTGTGGCTGAGATAACAAACGATGACGAGACCGAAGATACAACGCTTGAGTGGTATTTGCTCGGCGATTATGTGACTGTCTCAGAAACCACCGGCGTAGACGGTACCGTTTCTAAAACCGATACCTTTAATTTTGATGCTTTTTCTGCCGTAGACCTCAAGAGTGAGACTATAGAGCTTGACTTTTATGCTAAAGGCGGTGAGGACGAGGATACAAACCGCGTCTGGCTCGAAAAGAGTATTCCTCAGGAATATACCAGCCAAACAACCGTTGAGGGAATGGTAGAAGCGGTTCTTGGACTTAAATATACAAGAATTATCAGCGAAACTGTCGAAGATATTTCTCTTTATGGTTTTGACAAGCCGGCGTATACGGCACTAATAAGCCCGAATAAGGGCGAAGCCTTTACCGTAACGGTAGGAAAGCAGTCGCCCGACCAGAGCGGATATTATGTTACCGTGTCAAACGGAACAAAGGTTTACCTTGTTAGAAATACTTATATTGACGATCTTGAGCTTGAGGATAAAATGGAGCTTACCAAAGCTCTTTCTGTAGCCGCCTTTAGCGAGACCGAGGGCTCTGCAGAGTATTATACTTCGGGTTCGCTAGTGCTCTTTGATTATTTGTATTTTACAAACTCAAATCTTAGTGATACATATAAATTTGTATCCGTAGACCGTTCAGAAGTCTCTGGCTACAACGCTTATAGAATTGAAGAACCGTTTGGACGTGCGGCAAACGATACGGGCATCATTCCGGTAATCGAGTTGTTCGCCAACGGAATTGACAGTACCGGACTGTATGCTGTTTCAAAGACAAACGAGGATATTAAAGCGTACGGTCTGGATAAGCCTGATATGACAGTTAGCATCAAGGCAGGAAAACAGGAGAGAGAAATTAAGGCGAAGCTTCAGAAAGATGGATATTACGCCCTCATTTCAAGCGATATGGACGTCATTCTTAAGGTGTCGCCGGACAGCATTACTCCCGTTTCTATGACAGAAAAAGATATTTATTCGGTATTTATCTTTATCGAGACATTGGCAGATCTTAAAGATGTTACGGTTGAGGCGGACGGTGTTAAAACGACCTTCGGAGTCGTTACCGAATATGATGAAGAAACCGAAAAAGATAACATAACAGGTGTCACTATAAACGGAGGAGATGTCACAGCCCCTGAGGAGTTCCAGAGCTACTATCAGTTCCTGCTGGGTATCAGCGTTATAAATTATGACCGTACCGATATTACGGGAAAAACTCCTGCGGCGACAATAACCCTCACTCGCAAGAATGGCGACGTATCATTTGTAATTGAGTATTACGAAGCGCAGAACGGACGCTATCAAGCTGTTGTGAACGGAGATCAGATGGGACTTATCGGTTCGTCTAATTTTAAGAATATAATCAAGTATGCAAATAATGTCGCTGAGGGTAAGCTATATAATTCTTAGCACAAAAAAGGTATTGTATTCAAATTATGATAAAGTTTGAAAAAAGGCAACAGAAATGTTGCCTTTTTCTTTTATTTGTGGTATTTTTATTGTGAGTAAAAATACTCTATTTTTTCCTCACGGAGGCTGAAAATTATGAAAACGCAAAATCACGACTTTTTCTACTTTGACCCTGCATTTAACGGCGAGCTTGTCGACTTTACAAACAATGAAATTTTTTCTCCTGAACAGCGCAAGGACTTTTTGACCCATTATTCAAGCTTTCTTCAAAAAACCCTTGAGTTGCCAGAGGAATCACAGAAGCCTGTGACCGAAGAGGAAGCGATGAGAATTACAAGCTCAGTGGCTTCACCTATTGATTCACCTAAAGTTTCAAAAAGAATAGATATAACTCATATGGATGCGGCTCTGGTAAAAAAGACATATACATATGAGAATTGGAGTCTCTATACTGCCAGAGCGGTAGTGGAGGGTGATGCATTGTCCTTAAAAGGTGATCCGCTTCCGCCGAACCCAGGCGCCGCTTACTATCTTGACGGCAAAGAAAGGGTACGCGAGATAGAACTGTCAATTTATATGGACCCCGCCTATAAAAACGGAATAACCTCTGAGAGGGTGGGCCTTGTTACCGCACACAGACTTATTTCCCTGCGAAAGGGTATAAATGACATACTTAATATTAACATTTATCCGAACGGAGAGTGCAAAATTCAAGACCCCGAAAACAATCTTTACAACCCTACACCTATTATGATAGGCACTCTTGGATTTGGAAAATGGCATACCTTGAAGATAACCATCGGCGAAGAGAATTACACCGTCAGCCTTGATGGTGGTGAGCCCGCCAGCGCTCCGATGAGATGCTTTGATATACCCGATATGCTGTTTTTCTCCTGCGGTATGTTCCAGATGGGTGAGTGGAAAATAAAGCCCCTTAACATTGTTACTGAAAACAGAAAAATTACCGACTTTTTTGTGCCTTCAAAGGATGCTGTTGCAGAGGAAGAGAAGGTTGGAGAGGTCAGCCTGCCCTATTCAATAGGAAACTATCACAGCTGCGATAAAATGATAGTGCTCAGAAAAGATTTCGAGGCAGAGGCAGGCGCAAAGGCTTATCTTACCGTAGGCTCCCTTGACCCCGGCGGAAGAGTTTATCTTGATGGAGTTCTTGTTGCCGAGACCGATAGCTTTGAGCAGTTGAAGATAGATATAACCGATGCTCTCAAAAAACAAAAAAAGCATCATTTGGAAATTCAGGTCGACCCACGTGCTCCCGAGGTTCTTTTCCGTTGGCACAGAAACATTGACCCGTATAACGGCTGGTTCTGTGAGGATGTAACGGTAGATATTATAAACGATATTGAAATTACAGAACCTAAGGTAATAACCCTTACTGCAGGCAGAGGAAAAGCTAAGGTAAACTTCTCCTGCAAGACCTCAAAGCCCTGTAAAGTAAAGGTATATCTTGCTCACACTTGGCCCGAGAAAAAGGCAGAAAAGCTTCTTGGCTGTTATGAGTCTGACGGCTTTATGACAGCGACGGTTGATTTCGACAAAATCGACCTCTGGGAGGCTGAGGACCCTGTGCTTTACAATGTCCGTTTTGAGGCACTGAATGACGCAGGTCTACCCGCAGACGATACTGTTATTGAAACAGGCTTTAGAACTGTTGAGCAGAAAAACGGAGCTATCTACATAAACGGCAAGAAAACCACTATGAAGGGCGCTCTTGTTATGCAGTATCTGCCCCCGCACAGCGAGACTGCAACTACCCATATCTGCCCGCGTGACTGGCAGATAGTATGGCAGTATATGATGCTGAAAAAAATGGGCGGCAACATGCTGAGACTTCATATTCTCGGCTACGGCACCAACGATGTCCGCTTTGCGAGATATGCTGACCGACTAGGTGTTATGCTTGTATGGATAACCCGTTACATTGACTCTATAGAGCAGCTTGAATGGGAAGGCCCGTGGAGAGCAAAGGACGGTTATATAAGACAGATATCGCTCCGTCTTAATCACCCGAGTATCGTTATCTGGGAAGGCTCCAATGAGTTCCATCCCACACTCGAGGATGTTGACAGCGTGCATAAGCAGTATGTTCCTGCAGTTAAAAAGGTTGACACATCGCGTCTTATCTGCCCTCTTTCCCACCACTATTATGCGGGTGCTTACGGTATAGAAGGCTGCAACTATTATAATAATGACGGAACAAAGGATGCGTTTGGAAAAGACGCAAAAGCCCCCGAAGAGTGGACAGACCCTCTTGTTATCCGTTCGGCTCATCCTTACGTTTATTCTATGGGTTACGGCTTCTCTTGGGAGAATTTCATTACACAGCCGTGGGCAGAACAGTGTGATATGGCGGCGAGCCGAGATAGAGCGTATCTTGCTACTGAGTTTGCCGTTATTGCGAGACAGGACCACACGACAAAGGAAGCACGCGAGATATTCTTCCAGCCTTACACCTATGAGTTCCCTAATGAGAATATACTCGGCTTCAAGGTCACTCAGGACGATTGGCGCATCAGTCAGGCATATCAGGCACTTTGCATCAGCTATGCCGTCAGAAAGTTCAGAATAATGGACTTTGACGGTATGCTTTGGTGTTGCCTTATGGGAGGCGCTAATGATGCAGGTTACTTAAAACCGCCTATTGATAGTTACGGATATGCAAAATACGGCTTCTATACAATGAAGGAAAACTTTAAGACGGTCACCTGCCTTAACGATACGAGTGATACAAAGCGCGGAAAAGGATTCGCTGTAAAGCCTGTGCTTTTTGCCTTTCCCGGCGATACACGCACCGTTACCGTATCGGTAATAGATGAGCAAGGAACAGAAATAGATAGCAAGGTTTACAGCGGGGTAGAATGTGACGATTATATCACCCGTCTCCCGGAGTGGAAGCCTGAGATTCCCGATAGAGGATACTATGCTGTCAAAACAGTAGTGAAATAAGCAAACACGAATAATCCGAATTTGCCTAAAATGGCATAATTTCGGTGCTTTTCGGTTTGTCATCATTCGTAGGTGTTAGCCTTACGAACTCTTTCGCACCAAAAATCACATAAAATTCTCGTCATTTTAGGTCATAGAATTTTATAGGTATGAGATTTTTGGCTGTGCGAGGCACAAAACGCAGTTAATACTAACGGATTAACGAGTATTTTAACAAAGCAAAGGCGAAAATCTCACCTCTAAAATCAGGTTCGGATTATTCGTGTTTGCTTAAGTTGGCGAGAGTCGAACCCGTTGCGGTTTCGCTCGCAAACTTAAGAAGAGGATAGATAATTAATGAGAGTAGAAAACCATGATTTCTTTTATTTCGACCCCGAATTCAGCGGTCAGGGAGATTTTGCCGATGACGCGGTGTTCACGCCCGAACAGAAGAAAGATTTTTTGGAGCATTATTCTGAGTTTTGCAGAAAAAGCTATTATTTGCCCGAAAGGTCGCTCAAGGCTTGCCCCGAGGCAGAGGCTAAGGAGCTTGACACACTGGTTAGCGTTCCTGTATCCAGTCCCAAGATTTCAAAGAGAATAGATTTTACACATATGGACGCGGCTCTCGTTAAAAAACAGTACGCTTATCAGAATTGGAGCCTCCATACAGCAAGGACAGGTGTCTCTGACGGCGCGGTTGTCTTTGGCGGCACCGCTATCCAACCGTCGCCATCTGCCGAGCTTAAACTCGACGGTGGAAGAGTAAGAGAATTGCAGCTTTCACTCTATTTCGGTAAAGAATATGCCGGCGGTGGTATTGATAGCGGATATAGCTGCAACGACCCCCACAGACTTATATCCCTGAACGATGGTGTTGTTGAACTTTTTATCATAACTGTTCATCCAAACGGAAAGGTTTCTCTCGGAGTTACTTCGGAAAGTCGTTATTTTCCTGAACTGAATTTCATTGGCGATGTAAGGTGGAATTGTTGGCAGGACCTTAAAATTACCTTTACAGATTATACGCTCACCGTATCTTTTGGAGGCAGCGAGCCGAAAACCCTTAAACTTGCAAGCTATAACGAGATAGACAGACTTTGCATCTCTTCAGGAACTAATCACCGCGGTGAGTGGAAGGTAAAACCATTAAAAATCGCAACCGATAAGTATGAAATAACCGAGTTTTTCAAACCTGCAGAAGAAAGAGAGGAAAATACAGAGACTCTCGGAGAGGTCAAAATACCTTTTTCGGTAGGTAATATCGCAAATGCCGATAAGATGCTCGTTTTCACTAAGGAATTTTTAGCAGAAGCGGGTAAAAAAGCTGTACTTACGATTGGCTCTATCGACCCCGGCGGAAGAGCTTATCTGGACGGCGAGCTGATAGCCGATGTAGATAATTTTGAACAGGTAGAGATTGATGTTACCGAGCTTATTTCCAAGAAGAAAAAGCACACTCTGAAAATAGAGGTAGACCCGAGAGGAGCCGAAATACCGTGTCGCAGACATTCTAACTGTGATCCCTACAACGGTTGGTTTTGTGAAGAGGTATGTCTTGATATCATAAATGAGATCGAGATTACAAACGCGAGAATAATCACCCATTTTGCAGAGGATAAAAAGGCTAAAGCGAACTTCTCTTGTAAGACCTCAATGCCTTGCAAGATAAATATTTACATAGCTCCTTCCTGGCCTGCAAAGGGCGAGGAGAGGATTCTCGGTACATTTGACTCCGACGGCGCGGTATTCGCTGACATTGATTTAGAAAACATAAATCTTTGGTCGGCGGCGACTCCCGAGCTTTACGATATACGTTTTGAAGCGGTCAATCCGGCAGGAATTGTCGTTGATGATACAGTGGTCGAAACGGGTTTCTGCACCATTGACAGAAGAAACGGAGAAATATATGTAAACGGCAAAAAGACTCAGATTCTCGGCGCCGTTACAATGCAGTATCTGCCGCCCTATACCGAGACTTCTACCACACATATCTGTCCGCGTGATTGGCAGATAGTCTGGCAGTATCTTATGCTTAAACGTATGCAGGGAAACAGTATGCTCCTAAATATTCTCGGCTACGGTACCAACGATGTGCGATTTGCACGTCTTGCTGACCGACTCGGCGTAATGCTGTTCTGGACCACGCGCTATATTGACTCCCCAGAGCAGGGCGTGTGGGAACAGCGTGACGGATATACAAGACAGATAGCCCTTCGTCTCAATCACCCCAGCATTATCCGTGAGGGCTTTAGTGAACTTATGCGGGGTATGCTACAAAGCGACGAGCGCGCATGCCTTATCGGCAGACAAGACCCGAACACAAAGGAAGCCAAAGAGATATACTTCAATCCTACATCTTATGAGGTGGCCAACGAATCAGCGCTCGGCTTCACACTGACACCCGACGACTGGCGTATCAGTCAGGCGTATCAGGCACTTTCGGTGTCTTATAATGTCCGCAGATACAGAGTTGGGGACGGTGAAGGTATGACGGGGTACTGTTTGCTTGGCGGCGGGAATGACGGCGGATATATGAAGCCGATAATTGATATGTATGGTTATGCCAAATATGCTTACTATGTGATGAAGGAAAACTATAAAAAGGTTACCTGCGTCAATGATACGACCGATATAAAGCGAGGTCGTGGCTTTACGGTAAATCCCGTTCTCTTGGGTGAGAAGGGTGAGACCTATTCGGTAACGGTTGCGGTTATCGACGAAAAAGGAAACCCCGTAGAGATAAAGACCTACGGTGATATAGACGTGGAAGAGGAGATAACAAGACTTCCTGAGTGGACACCCGAAATATCCGAAAAAGGCTATTATGCAGTTAAAACGATAGTTCTCAAAACTTATTAGTTACATTGTGGATAAAAAAGAAGTGGAATATGACAACGACGGCAGTTACAGCGTCACGGACTTTGAGAGCATCGGCACGCTGATCTTCGATTATTACAGCACGCAGACCGACGGAATGAGCGTGGCGGACGCCGAGCGCGCCCGGTTTGCGCTCGTCCGTGAGATCATCGTGGAGG